>JAIVTZ010000069.1:0-9766 GCA_049188105.1 Deltaproteobacteria bacterium
CAACCGGGAGGAGGCCCTGATCGGACTCGAATTCGTCCTCAGACTCGACCCCGCCTACGCACCCGCGATGAACCTGCATCAGCAGCTCTCATCCGGCGCCGACGAAATCGATCTCAGCGAGATCGTGTCACAGCTCCAGGCCCCCAGCACGGATGCGATCAACAATCTGTTGGTTGAGGCGGTGGAGGCTTTCAACAACCGCGATTTCGAGGGCGCACGGTCCAGGGTAGAACAGGTCCTCGTTGATCTCCCCGGCCACAAGGAGGCGCGGAATCTCCTCGGACAGATCGAAGAGACCACCAGGGGTGAGTCTCAGGTGGGTCAGTTCCTGGCCCAAGCCCGCGAAGCCCTCGACCGGGGCGATTCCCAGGAGGCGGCAAACTTCGTCATGATGGCGCAGGCCCTCGACCCTCACCACCGCGATATTGGCGCCACCATCGCCGAAATCGAAAAAAGCGGCGCCGCATCTCCGCCGCAGGCTGAATCCGTCCCCGAAACAGCGGCCGAGGAAGAGGTCTCGTTCTCGGCGAAGGCTGAGAGTGTGCCGGATTTCGCCGCCACGACCGAGGCTGCCGATCTCTTCGCTGCCCCGTCGGGGGAGGAGGCGCTGGTAGAAGAGCGGAACGAGTCGCCGGCGAGCCAGCCGGAACCAGATATCTTAGCGGAGGAATCAGCGGCGCCGGACCTCTCCGCCGGTGACCCGGAGCCCGTGTCGGGAGAACCGTACTATGAGGACGCGGCAGACGACGTTGCGGATCTCTTCAATGCCGGTCCTGAGGCGGTGGCCGACGAGGAGGGTCCGCCAGAGATCGACCCCGACGACACCCATGCCGTGATTCGGGACCTCCTCACCAGGGGAGGGACGGCAGCGGCAGCCGATGACTATGCCACCGCCATCGACCACTGGTCGAGGATCTTCCTCGTCGATCCAGACCACAAGGAAGCGAAGGACCGCATCGAGCACATCCGCCACGCCATGGAAGATCTTGAGCAGCGCATCGCGCCCATGCTCACAGACGCTGAGGCCGGCCATGTCAGTGGTGACCTCGAGCTGGCGCGCAGCTTCGTTGACCGCGCTCTCGCCCTGTATCCCAACCATGTCGATGCCACCAGGCTCAAAGAGGCGATCGAGCGAGGCGCTCGTCCCGACACCGGGGGTGGCGCCGCAGGGGCAATGCCAGAGCTCGAAGATGACCTCTTCTCAGACGACTTCGTAGCAACAGCAGATTTCGGGGTGGCGGCCGGCAAAACAAAGGAGTCTGTCGATGGTGAGTGGCGTACTCCGACGGTACCGAAGCGACGGCTGCCCTGGAAACTGTGGGCCGGGATAGGCGTCGTCGGTCTGTTGCTTGTCGTCGGCGCTCTGTGGCTCGGGGGAGTGTTCGTTCCCAAGGACGTCGGAGAGCCGCGCTTCGACGTCGTCAACCGGGTTCTCGCCGAAGCCGAAGCGATGTACAACCAGAAACGAGTGGAGGAGGCCATCCTCCATCTCGAGCAGAACTCCGCCAGCGATCAATTCCAGCCCACGATCGACGGTCGACTGGAACAATACCGCAAGGCCATCCCCACCCCACTGCCGACCCCGATTCCCGAGGGCCTCTCGATCTCCAGAGAGCTCTTTTCGGAAGGGCGCTGGATGGCCGCATTCGAACGTGTGATGGCGGAGCTCAAAGCCCTTCCCAACGACACCGGATTGGAAGCGCTGCGTCTCGAGATCCTCGAGTCTGAGCCTGAGGCGGCCAACCTCTACGGCGCCCTCGTGGCGGGTGATCGACGTGCCGCTCTCAGCATCGCCAAGGACCTCTTGGATTCGCGGCCCGACGATCCGGAGGTGACGGCGTATTACGAGCGCGGACTGTTCAACGCCGCACTGGCCGAGCTGCGTGCCTTCAACCTCGCGGGGGCCGGGGAATACCTCTCCGAGCTCACCGCCCGCCAACCGGACGATGCGGAGGTTCGGCGGATCCTGCAGTTCATCGACACCTATACGGGGCGCCCTGTGGACATGCAGCTCGAGATCTTTGTCGGGAGCCTGATCGATCGATGAGTGATCACATCGACATCCCCACCGATTGGGACGCTCTGAGCGAACGTCACGCACGCGCGAGACCCGGACCCACTCCCCGGCCGGCATCCGATGAGGGTGGTCCCGAACCGCCCATCATCACCCTCATGGCAACCGCATGGGCTGACCTCGTAGGCATGTTGGCGGTCTGCACCGGCGCCCTTATCGCGATTCTGATCCTCGGAGAACGTCCAACCTTGCCGGCGTTTGTCTGGGCGGCAACCTTGGCGATGGTGTGGTGGGCCTTTTCCGCCTCAGTGCTCCTCGTCGTGCGCCAGGGAACGCCTGGAATGTTGCTCGCCGGCGTGAGCTTCGCGGCGCCGGTGCTCCCGCGACGAGTTCCGTTGGTGTTGGCCGCGGCCCTCGCCGGGGTGGCGACTCTCGGCCTGCCCGGCCTTCTCGGCGGCCGAAGATCGATCCTCGGTGCCGCGGCGGCCTCCGACCTGGTCGCCGACGACTCGGTTTGAGCGAATTTTCAGCTATTTCGGCCCTTGAAAATCATCCCAATCGTGGCGGAGTGCATTAGGTTGGTTGGGTGCACGCATTTGCAACCGTTGGCCCGGGGAAACCGCAGGTCTCACGCGGTCTCACTGTGGGGATGGTGGGAGGCTGGTGAATCATGCAGATTCGCCTGAGCGTCGTGATCCCCGCTCTCGATGAGTCCGATCGTCTTCCCCTGACGCTGGAACGCATCGGCTCTTTCCTTGCCGACAACCCGCGCTGGTTGCCGGCCGAGATCATCGTCGTCGATGACGGCTCGAAGGATGGAACCACGACGGCCGCGCAGGCGGCGAAGCTGCCGAGCGAGATCGATTTACGCACCGCAAGCCACCACAAAAACCTCGGCAAGGGCGCTGCCGTACGCACCGGCTTCAGGCTCACGGCCGGGGATCGGGTTCTGCTCACCGACGCCGATCTCTCGGCCCCCATCGAGGAGCTTCCGAAACTGGCATGCGCTGCCCAGCGCGGTGGTGTGGCGATCGGGTCGCGGGCCGTTCACCGACGCCTCGTCGAGATTCGTCAACCCCGCCACCGAGACCTCATGGGACGCACTTTCAACCTCATCGTGCGCACGCTCGGGCTGAGCGGAATCCACGACACGCAGTGCGGTTTCAAGCTCTTTCCCGGCGACCTCGCTCGCGATCTCGCCGCCGTTCAGCGTCTCGATGGTTTCGCGTTCGATGTCGAGCTGCTCGTTATCGCTCGTTTGTGGGGACACCCTGTCCACGAGGTCGGTGTTCGCTGGCGACACATCGAGGCTTCGCGGGTTCTCGCCGTTCGCCACTCGGCTCAGATGCTGCGTGACCTTCTCCGGCTGTGGTGGTGGCGATCCACTGGCGCACTGCCGCTACCGCCGAAAGATCCCGGATGAGCGACGCGACCGCCCTGTCACGGTCCCCGAGTTGGCTGCTCGATGGTTTTCTCGAACACCTCGAGTGGGAACGAAACCTGTCTCCAGCGACCCTTCACGCCTATCGCCGGGAGATCCTTTCATTCATTGAATTCTCCGGCTCGGAGCTCGATCTCAAAACGCCTGAGAATCTGAACCCGGTTGCGGTCCGAGCCTATCTCGCCAACCTCCACTCCAAACATCTCGCGCCGAGCTCGATCTCTCGCGCCCTCGCCTCGCTTCGCACCTACTTCCGTTTCCTCGTCGCCGAGGGCGCGCTCGCCGCGAGCCCCGCGGAGAACGTGCCGCACCCGCACGGCACGCAGCGAACTCCTGAGGTCGCCGATCGTTACGTCATCGAGGAGCTGCTGGAGGGTTTCCCGGAAACGGCGGTGGGTCGTCGCGACCGTGCAGCCGTGGAGCTTCTCTACGCTGCGGGGCTGCGAGTCGGGGAGTTGGTAGGTCTCGACCTCGCGGATCTCAATCTCGGCCGGCGAATTGCGCGGGTACGCGGGAAGGGACGCAAGGAACGCCTGGTGCCGTTTGGTCGACCGGCGGCCGCCGCAATCACGGCGTACCTGCCGGTGCGGACACGATGGCGTCGGGAAATCGCTACCGAGGATGACCCGCTCTTCGTCAACCAGCGCGGTGGCCGGCTCAGTGATCGGTCCATCAGACGGATCATCGACAAGGGCGTGCGCCGCACTGCCGATCTCAACCATCTCCACCCGCACGCTCTGCGGCATGCGTTCGCGACCCATCTCCTCGAGGCCGGCATGGATTTGCGCGTGATTCAGGAGCTTCTCGGCCACAGCTCGCTGGCTACGACCCAGGTCTACACGAAGATCGACCTCGCGCATCTGATGGAGGTCCACCGCCGCAGCCACCCGCGGGGAAAGTCCGATTGAGGGGCCCGGCGTCCGCGCAGAACACCGATGAGATTCACTCGATAAACGTAGCAGTCAGTGGCGGCTGGGTTCGGCAACCAGGATGCCGCTGTCCCGCTTTCCGGTGATCTCCCAGACGGTCCCTCGATAGCGGAAGCGGGTACCACGCGCGATCGGATCTCCGGAAGGAAAGACCAGGAGCTCGACCGTAGTACCGGAGTCCGCGATGACCACCCTCGAGCGCCCGGCAGGCCGGCGGATGAATTCCTGGCTGCGCGCCGAGTGCGGCTGCACACCACCTATGATGTGAGGGGTCATGAGTTTCAATCCTCTTCTCATGAGATAAGACGGGTTTCCGGGCCGAAAGGTTCTCTTGGAAGGGGTGATTGAGTGTGCCCCGTCACAATTGGCGGGGTGCACTGAGATTACACCCAGTGCCCGGGGAGGGTCTCCGCCCACTGCCGTGCGAGCTCGACCGCCAGTTCGGCATGGCGCCGACGACGTTCACTGCGCCCCCGGACGCCTGCCGCCGCTGACGGCCGGGCCATCAGGCCCCATGTGATGTTCGACGGCTGAAAGGAGCTCGGACTGCTGAGGGTCAGGTGGCGCACCAGCCCTCCGAGCGCGGTTTCGGGCGGCGGGGGAAACGCCACGCCGCCGAAGAGCTCCGCCGCCAGGGTGCGGGCCGCGATCAGCCCCGTCGCCGCCGATTCCACATAGCCCTCGACCCCGGTGATCTGACCGGCGAGGCGAACACTGGGTCGCCGCCGCAGGCGGAGAACATCATCGAGGTGGAGCGGTGCGTTGATGAAGGTGTTTCGGTGGATCATCCCGAGCCTCACGAACCGCGCCTCTCGGAGCCCCGGAAGAGAACGAAAGATCCTCGTCTGCTCGCCATGGGTCAGCTTGGTCTGGAATCCGACCAGATTCCAGTGCTCGGCGGAAAGGTCGTCCTGGCGCAGCTGGACAACCGCCCACGGTCGGCGCCCGGAGGCCGGATCCGTCAGACCGACCGGCTTCATCGGTCCGAAACGAAGCGTGTCGCGGCCACGTTCGGCCATCACCTCGATCGGGAGACAGCCTTCGAAGTAGGCCACTTCGGCGCTCTCGAACTCCTTGAACGGGACCCGTTCGGCTTTCAGTAACGCATCCACGAACGACTCATAGGCTGCGCGGTCGAGTGCGACGTTGAGATAATCGGCGCCGTCTCCTTTGCCGTACCGGGAGGCGCGGAACAGGCGCCGCATGTCGAGCGAATCCGCAGCCACAATAGGGGCGACCGCGTCGAAAAAGGAGAGCGCCTTCCCGCCGAGAAAAATGTCGAGGGCACGGTGGAGAGCCGGGGACGTCAGCGGGCCGGTCGCCAGGATGGCCGGGCCCCTCGGGAGATCTTCAGCTTCCAGACGCTGAACCGTGATCCGCGGGTGGGCGCTGATCGCCGCGGTGATGGCCTCGGCAAAGACCTTTCGGTCGACCGCCAGCGCGCCGCCCGCAGGCACCCGCGCGCGGCGTGCCGTCTCGATGATCAGTGACCCCAGAGCCTCCATTTCGGCCTTGAGGACTCCAACCGCGTTGGTCGGCGCGTCGCCACGCAGCGAGTTGGAGCAAACAAGCTCGGCAAGCAGACCGCTGCGATGCACCGGGGTCGGCCGGCGGGGACGCATTTCCATCAGCCGCACATCGAGCCCCGCCTGTGCCAGCTGCCAGGCCGCCTCGCAGCCCGCGAGCCCGCCGCCGACCACGAGGATACCCTCAGCCTGCATCTCTCACCAATCGCCGGCTGCGGACGGTGATCCCAACCACCTGTCGTGCATTTCGCGAATAGTGCTCCTCGCCGTCGTGCGACGACGCCGGCGTCGCCCGATCCGTAAAAAACCCAACATCTGACGACCCTTGGCGGTCCTCATTACGAATCCAGATGAGGAATGAGGACTAATCATCAGCAGGGGCGCCACACACCCGGGCATAGCGTCCGTCGGGCTCCCGCCGCACGCCTCCCGCCAACTCGAGCGCGATGAGATCGCCGGCCACGGCCGCCGCATCAATTTGCGCACGGGCCGCGATCTCGTCTGCGGTCAGCAATTCGCCTGCCGCGATAAATCGCAAGAGGCCCTCATCGGGCGAGGGCAGCCGATCGGGCGGGGGCTTCACGTCGATCGCCTCAAAGAGGTCCCGCGGCGTGAGAAGGGGCCGTGCTCCCACTCGAATCAGCGTGTTCGGCCCCACCGAGACCTCCGAAAAGATGTTGCCCGGGACCGCCAACACCTCGCGACCCTCTTCAACGGCCAGGCGAGCCGTCACCAACGCACCCGAACGCCCCGCGGCCTCGACCACCACGACCGCCATCGCGAGACCGGCGAGGATGCGATTTCGTTCTGGAAAGTGGTGGCGGCGCGGTGGTGTTCCGGGAGGATACTCGGTGAGAAGGGCACCATCCACGGCCAGTTCCTCGGCAAGCTCTCCGTGTTCCGGGGGGTAGATACGATCGGGTCCGGTGCCCCAGACGGCCCAACTCGAGCCACCGGCCGCGAGGGCCCCTCGGTGCGCTGCCTCATCGATTCCCCGCGCCATTCCGGAGATCACGACCACCCCCGCTCTGGCCAGCTCCTCTCCGAGAAGACGCGCAACCTGACGGCCGTATGGCGTCGCCTTTCGGGAGCCTACGATCGCAACGGTCTTCGCCGACGACATCCGTCCGCGCACGAAGAGCCCCAGCGGAGGATCGGTGATTGCGCCCACCAGGGAGGGAAACTCCTTGTCGGAAGGGACAATCCACCTCCACTCTGCGCGGGCCGCCCGGTTCAAGACCATCGTGGCCTCGGCCGCGGCGAGGTCGCGGGCGGCCGCAAGAAGCGCTCGCGGAACCTGCCCTTCGGCAAGCAATGCGGCAATCTCGGCATCGGCGGGCGCCGCCGCCACCTGACGCCGAATACGCGGACCGCCGCCCGCCAATAACAGTCCGAGACGAAAGAGCCGTTCCTCCTCGTGTTGCATCGCTCGCATGTTAACCCGCCCCTCTCACCGGGTGTCTACTGCGGCAGGCGCATCGCTGCGTCCCGGAGCCCTCGCTGAGAAACCCGGTGCGGGTATACTCGTTCCATGGATTTTCGAGTGCTCGGCAGTTTTGGGGGCGACAGCCCTGACTGCATGATGACGTCATTTCTGATCGATGGCTGCGTCGCGGTGGATGCGGGCGCCATCACGCGAGCGCTGACGATCGATGAGCAACGCCGCGTTCGTCACGTGCTGATCACGCACACTCACATGGATCACACGACCTCCCTTCCCTTCCTGATCGAGAACTCCTTCGGCTCGAGCAATGAACCGGTTTCGATTTATTGCACAAAGCGGGTTCTCGCCGGCGTTCGGCGACATCTGTTCAACAACGACACCTGGCCGGATTTCACCCGCATCCCCAATCATATGTATCCCTCGATCCGCTTCGAGGAAATCGAGATTGAACGTCCTTTCACAATTTCTCCGCTGCCCTCCGGAGACTTGGAGGTGGTGGCGATTGAGGTCAACCACATCGTGCCTACGACGGGCCTCCTTCTTCGTCAGGGTTCCTCGAGCATCCTCTTCACGTCCGACACTGGACCCACCAACCGAATCTGGGATGTTGCCAACGCGACCGAGGACCTCGCCGCGGTCATCACCGAGGTCTCATTTCCGAACCGGATGCAGGACGTGGCGGATATAAGCCTCCACATGACCCCGCAGACCCTCGCGATCGAGCTGTCAAAGCTCCGCCGTCAGGTGCCGGTGTATCTCTACCACTTCAAACCGCCGTACGTGGATGCCCTTCGCGCGGAGCTCGCGGCTACCGACCTCCCCCACCGAGTCGAGGAGCTGGAGCAGGGCCGCAGCTATCGGTTCTGAGCTCCATTGTTGCTGATCCATCCGGACGCATCGGAGGGCGCGGTGAAACCCGTTAACGATTGAGGCCGCTGGCCACGCCGGCGATGCGTTCCTTGGTCTCTTCCTCGTACCAGCAGTCGAGAAAAGCCGCAACCTCCTCAGGCCGTTTCGCCCGCATGTCTTCCCAAACGTCGCTGAGGAGCATCTTCTTGCACTCGACGAACGCTCGCCGGGGGCGGCTGGCAAGCTTGGCGATTTCGAGCTCCGTCACCGCGAGCGTTTCGTCGGCTCCGGCGATACGGTGGACAATGCCCAGCTCCCGGGCACGCTCCGCGGTACACCCTTCACCCCGAAAGACCAACTCGTCGAGGGCCGGAGAGCTGAGCCTGGCGCGAAGCATGCGCAGGCAATCACCAGGCACCGGTACCCCAAGGTTGAGCTCGGAGAGTCCCTGCCGGGGCTGCCCTGCCGCCATCACCCTCAGATCGCAGGCAATGGCGAGCAAGCATCCCGCCGCCACCGAGTGGCCGCTGATCGCCGCGGCTGTCGGTCCGGGATAGGAGAAGAGCTCGAGAATCAGGGCGTTGAAGGTGTCGAGAAACTCGCTCACCTCCTCGCGCCCGGCCTCCGCGAGGATCTTGAGGTCCCAGCCGGGGCAGAAGAGCGTTGGATGAGCCGAGGCGAGAATGACCGCCGGGGCACCGTCGGCCGTGAGGTTCCGCAGCGCGGAGTGGAGAGCTTCCATCATTGGCCGGTCGAGGGCGTTCGGACCGTGGTCCATGACGAGATGGTGAATGCCTCGAATTTCTTCGTGGCGCAGAATCACATCATCCATGTCCAACCTCCCCTTCAGTCATGAACATCTTGTGGATCCGGCGATCCGTAGTCAGCTCCGGATGAAACGTCGCTCCCAGGATTCGATCCTGACGGATCAGAACCGGGTCGTCGTGCCATCGGCCGAGCACGACGACCCCGGAGTTCACGCGAACGATTCGAGGAGCGCGAATAAACACGCCCTCCATGCACGGTGGCTCGCCCATCTCCTGGGTGAGCGCAATCTCGGCAACCGTTGAGTGCGGCTGTCGTCCATAGGCGTTTCGCACCACACTGACACCCAGCACGGCGAGACCCTGCTGGGGTGGTTGGATGTGCTCCGCGAGCAGGATCACACCGGCACATGTTGCGAGAACCGCCATTCCTGCCGTAATTCGATCCCGAATTCGGCGGACGAGACCTTCCGGTTCCATCAGTCGCAACATCGCCGAGGACTCGCCACCCGGGATCACCAGGGCATCTACCCGCGCGAGGTCGGCCACGGTCCGCACGGCGCGGGTGTGTGCGCCGAGCTCGCGGAGGATCACACCATGAGCCGCCCAGTCGCCTTGGAGCGCAAGAACTCCGTACTCCGCCACGAGCTCACCATCCTCGACGCGAGAGCATCTCCTCCGGCGTGAGCTTGCCCGAATCGAGGCCGGACATCGCTTCGCCGAGACCTCGTGACACCTCGACGAGCTTGGCCGCATCCTGCCAGTGTGTCACCGCCTGGACAATCGCTCGGCCACGGTT
>JAIVTZ010000070.1:0-9654 GCA_049188105.1 Deltaproteobacteria bacterium
CCCAAGATCAAGAAAATTGCCGCGTTCTTCATTTCAAAGTCAATTCTCGATTCCATCAGCTCGACTCCGCGGTCTCACCCGACGGAATGCGGAAAAAGATGGCGTACAGCGTCGGCACGACGATCAGGGTGAGCACTGTCGCCACCAGCAAACCGAACATGATCGTCACCGCCATGGAGACGAAGAAGGCGTCCTTGAGCAGCGGAATCATGCCGAGGATGGTGGTGGCGGCCGCCATGGACACCGGGATGAGCCGGCTGGCGCCGGAATCGACAAGGGCTGCAATCGGCGTTTTTTCGGTCTCCATCTGGGCACCGATCTCGTCGACGAGCACGATGGCGTTCTTGATCAGCATGCCAGCGAGGCTCATCACACCGAGCAGGGCCATGAAGCCGAACGGCTGGTCGAAGAGCAGCAGGCCCGCCGTGACACCGATGATCGACAACGGTACCGTCAACCAGATGACGAGGGTCTTCTTGATGGAGTTGAAGAGGAAGATGACGATCAGCACCATCAGGCCGAAGAACATCGGGATTGATCCCGCCAGAGCCGCCTGGGCTCGTGCGGAGTCCTCCACCTCACCGCCCCAGCCGATTGAGTATCCCGGCATGCCCGCGATGGGATAGCGGCCTTCGTCCACCACCTTGATGGTGTTGACATCCCAATCCTCTGGCGCCACCTCACTACCGGTGATGGCGCGCACGTCGACTCCGAGCGCCTGCTCGATCTTGGGTTTGACCCGTGCCAACAGCTCGCTGGGAAGACCGGTGCGTTGGTCGGCGTGGATGCGCAGCATGCGACCACGGTCGCGCCGCCAGATGTGCGGGTCCTCGAACCCGGTCTCGAACGAGGTGACCACCTGGGCGGCCGGGATCATCTGCCCCGCCGCCGGGCTCCACACCTGGATGGTGTTGAGGTCATCAAAGTCGAGGCGTTCGATCTCGGGCGAGCGCGCGGTGATGTCCAGCAGCTCGTCGCGCTCGCGATACACCCCCACCGTGGTCCCCTCCACCGCGGCCTCGATGGCGCGGGCGAGCATGGTGCGGGTGATCCCCGCCCGCCGCGCCTGTGCTTCGGCGAGTTGAGGCTCGAGGACCATGACCTGGTTCATCCACTCACTTCGGACCCCCTTGGCCGCGGGGTCGGCCTCGATGATGGCGACAGCCTTGTCAGCCATGGCTCGCATTACCTCGGGATCTGAGCCGTTTATCCGCAGCTGGATCTTCCCGCCCTCCGACGGCCCAAGCATGAACGACTTGGTGTTGACGATGGCGTCGGGGAGCAGCTCTCCCAGACCGTCGAGGGTGGAAACGAGAAATCCGGGTATGCGCCCAACGTCGTCCACCTCCACCATGATCTGGGCGTAGCTGTAGTAGTTGTTCTCCGGTGTGTAGATCAGGAGGAAGCGGATCTGGGCGCCGCCGATGAAGGTCGCCGTATGAACGATGCCCTCCTGCGCCAGGAGGTACTCCTCGGCCAGTTCCATCTGGCGCTCTGTCTCGTCGATGCTTGTGGCCGCCGGCAACCAGAAATCGATAAAGAACTGGGGGCGCGGGGAATCAGGGAAAAACATCTGTTTGACCTGGCCAAAGCCGGCCAGAGACAGCGCAAAGAGCCCAACCACCACCACCACGGTGATCCAGCGATAGCGGATGCTGGTCGACAGAAACTTCTTGTAGTAGCGGAACAGTGGCCCCCCATACGGATCGGCTTTCGTTCCTCCTGAAGCGTTCTTCACTTTCAGAAACGTGGCGCAGAAGAGTGGAGTGGTGGTCACGGCCGTGAGCCAGCTCAAGCTGAGGGAGATCAGGATCACCGAAAACAACGTGACGCAGTACTCGCCGGTGCTGTCATCGGAGGTGCCGATGGAGGCGAAGGCGAGGATCGCGATGATGGTGGCGCCGAGCAACGGCACGCCGGTCTGACCCACCACCTCTCGGGCCGCCGCAATGGCGTCGGTCCCTTGTTCCATCTTCACCCGCATACCGTCGGTGACAACGATGGCGTTGTCCACCAACATGCCGAGGGCGATGACCAGAGCGCCGAGCGAGATCCGCTCCAGCGTCACGCCCATGATGCTCATGAAGATGAACGTTCCCAAGATGGTGACCAGGAGGACCGAGCCGATGATGAGTCCGCTACGAAGACCCATGAAAATCAACAACACGACGAAAACGATCCCGACCGCCTGCCCGAGATTGACCAGAAAACCCTTGACCGCCGCGGTCACCGCCTCGGGCTGCATGGCGATGATGTCGATCTCCATCCCCATGGGCCGTTGTGGCTCGAGCTCTTCGAGCAATGCCTCGAGCGACTCGCCCATCGTCACCACGTTGCCACCGCTGACGGTGGCAATTCCGAGCCCGACGCCCGGCACACCGTCAAAGCGGAGGATGGTGTCGGCGGGCTCCTGATAACCGCGCACGACCTCGGCCACGTCGCGCAGATAGACCAGACGGTCCGAGCTCTGCCCACTTGTGCTGATCAGGAGATCCCCAAACTCCTTTTCGGACTTGAACTCCCCGGTCGGATGTACTGCGAGGTAGTCGGGACCGAGACTGATGTGACCGGCGCTCGCCGGCAGATTCTTGGCGGCGAGGGCATCGTAGATGTCCTGCTGCGCGATGCCGAGCTCCGACATCTTGTCGCGGCGCATCTCGATGTAAATGACCTCGGGTCGGACACCGTAGAGGTCGATGCGCTTGACATCCACGGCGCTGAGCAGCTCGCGCTGGAGGAACTTTGCATATTCGTAAACTTCGTGGTGTGTGTAACCTTCACCAGTGATGGTCACGTAAATCCCGAAGACGTCGCCAAAGTCGTCGTTGACGTTGGTCTGTCCGGCGCCGGGTGGCAGCTGGGGCTGGGTGTCGTTGACCTTGCGGCGAAGCTCATCCCAAACCTGGGGCAGCGAGAACTTGTTGTACTCGTCCTTGATCTTGGCTTTGATGAGAGAGAAGCCCCGATATGAGTGGGACTCCACATACTTGAGTTGACCGAGCTGCTGGATGGCCTTTTCGAGGACGTTGGTGACCTCCTCCTCCACCTCGGCCGCGGTCGCGCCCGGATACGGCGTGGTGATGATGGCGTCCTTGATCGTAAACTCGGGGTCCTCGAGCCATGACAGCTGAAAGAAGGAGTAGGCCCCGACCACGATCAACAAGATCGTCATCACCCACGTTATCGTGCTCTTGCGGATGCTCAGCTCGGCGATGTTCACAAGCCGCTCACTTCCTCGACTGGCCGAACTGTCATCCCGTCGCGAATCTGGCTGACGGCGCTGACGGCGATGTCCTCGCCCGGCACGAGCCCTTCGAGGACCACGATCGAATCGGTCTCCGTAAGTTCACCCGTCCGAACGGGTCTGCGTTCGACCCTGCCGGTCGTCCGGTCGACAACCCACACGTGGGGCGAGCCGGCCTCATCGGCAAAGATCGCGATGGCCGGCACGACAATCTCGACGTACTCGCCCGGAGGCGCATACCGCCTGACGTTCGCCGTCATCCCCGGCAAAACGTTCACCTCCTCCGGTTGCGGCAGACTGAAGGTCACTCGAAAGGTCTGTGTCCTCGGATCGGACTGGGTGGCGACCTCGGAGACACGAGTCTCGAACTCTCGGCCCGGCGCCGCATCGAAGCGAGCCGTAAATCTGGAGTCCAGCTGTACCGCACGAAACCTGCCGACGATGTTCTCGGGAACATCGATCACGATCTCCACCTGATTGGCATTGATAAGGCTGAGGACCGGCTCTTTGGCCTTGACGTCCTGGAAGTTTTCGACAAAGGTCTCTGCAACCCGCCCGGAAAAGGGTGCGCGCAGGGAGGTGTCGCCGAGATCGGCTTCCGCGCCCTCCGCCAGGGCGCGCGCGACGTCGCGTGCAGCCAGGGCCTGGTCGAGCTGGGCCTTCGACACCGCGTCCTTCTCATACAGCGCGCTGTACCGCCGGAAGTCGGCGTCGGTGCGGTCCACCTCGGCACGGGCGGCATCGAGCCGAATCCGATAGTCTCGGGGATCGATGCGTGCGATGAGTTTCCCCTTGCTCACGAAATCGCCCTCGTCGGGAAACTCGATGAGCGGGCCGTCGACCCTGAACGACAGATCCACCTGATCCGTGGCCTGGACCCGCCCTGGGAAGCTGCGTTCCTGGGTGCCGCTGTCGCCGGCGACGGTGACCACCTTGACCGCACGGACGACGGGTTCTCTCTCCACGATTTCTTTTCGACCGCATCCAGAGAGCGCCACCAACACGCCTATCGCCACGATGGCCAACGATTTCCTCATGGTTGTCTCCTCATGAACCGGGCTAAACATCACTTCACCTCCGCGGCCGCAAGCACTCTGTCGGCCAGCGCCGCTCGTTCGCCGGCGGTCTGCTCCGCCTCGAACCACGACAACGCACGTTGCAGCTCGATCAGGTCGAGCAAAAACTCGTGCACCGACACCACCACCAAACGGTTCGATGTGAACTTGCCGGTCTGCGCCGACAGCAGATCGGTGACGTTGACGATGCCCTCGGCGTACTTGTCCTGCACGATCACCAGGTTGGCGGTCGCCGCTTCCGAAGACTGCTCGCTGAATCGAATCCTGGGGAACGAGCTCTCGATCCTTCGCAGGGCGGTCCGGGTCCGCCGCTCCACGAGCTGGTGGGCGAGATCGAGCTCCCGGTCGATGCCCTCGAGGACCATCTTCGATCTGGCTGACTCGCTGCCCTTGCGGCCGCCCTCGAAGACCGGGTAGGAGAGATCAATGGTGAAGGTGTAGAAGTCGTTTCCGAAACCGGGAATCGTGCCATCGCCCTTGACGATCTCGTCGGAGTACGTGGCACCGGCCGAAAACAACGGTAGATACCAGGCCCGTTTGGCACGGCCCACCTGGATCTGCTGTGCGCCGTAGAGCTCGTCCAGGGCGCGGATTTCCGGCGAGTTCTCGCGCGCAACGGTCGAGAAACCGGTTCGCACCGCGGTCCACGTTTGCGGCTTGCCGAAGACCGACGCCATCCTGCCGTCGAGGAACGTGAAGCTGTCCGAATCGACGGGGACCTCCTGAAGCATCCACCTCCGACCCTGATCGACGTTGAGGATCTGGTTGAGCTCGATCCGCGCAACCTCCACATCCTGCCTACTTAGGAGGACAGCGCCTCGGCTGTCGGCCACCACCGCCTGCCAGCGCAGAACCTCGTCGCGTCCCGAGTAGCCCACCTCCCGGCGGAGGATCGCCAGCTCCAGGTTGTCCTCGGAGAGCCGCAGGTTCTGCAGATCCACCTCGAGGAATGCGTTGGACCGGGCGAGGATCACGTATGCACGTCCGGCATCGGCGACGACGTCGAGGCGGACGGTCTCGAGGTCCTGCTCGCTGCTCTCCGCGACCTTTTTCGCCGATTTGTAATTGCTCACCGATCGATCGTCATAGATCATCTGGCGCAGCGCCAGTGAACCGCGCACCGAGCCGTCCGTGGAGACCCCGGCGTTGGTGAACGCCATTTCGGCGTCGGTGGCCAACGCGCTCATGTCGAGCCCGAGCTGCGGCAGGAGATTGCTCTTGGCGACACCGACGTTCTCCTGCACGCTTGCAGTCACCGCGTCCTGGACGGACAGCAAGGTGTTCTGCTGCTCTGCCATCTGAAGCGCCTCGGCGAAGGTCAGGGGTGCGGCGTACTGTTCGAGAGCTTCCTTGTGGAGAAACGTTGCGAGGATGCGTGTCTCTGGAGCGAGCGGCAACGCCAGCTCGGCGGCGGTACGGGCGTTGATCATCAATCGGGAGTCCGTGCGAATGAGCACCGGCAGCGCTTCAGTCGCTTCTCCTCTGATCAGCTGACTGATGTTGAGCGCCGCCCTGCGAACGATCTGTTGGCGAGTGTCGGGAGTCAGACCGGCAAACGCACCGGCCTCCACATCGGGGTGCCCGAGCGAGCTGAAGGTGGCTATGCCTCTTTCGGTCAGCCCATGGATCAGCCGTTTGCGGGCCGATGGGCTCAGACGCGGCAAGGCGGTGAGGTAGGCGGCCTCGGCGCCGGCGGACAGGCTGGCCAGCGCCGAGTCCACGTCCGGTGACACCGAGATAATTTCGAGCCGCAGACCGGCCGTCTCCAGCGAGGCATCGAGCTGTGGTTCGGCCATCCCGAGGAGCGACACCTCCTCGGCTCCCACCAGAATAGCCAGCGTCTCGAAGTCCGCCAAAGAATGAAAGACCTCCACCTCGCGCGCCGCTCGGTGGGACTGCACCATGAACACCAGGTTGTCGAGCGGTGATCGATCCTCGCCTGCATACGGCAGTGGGTAGAGATCGGCGCGTTGGAGAAAGGCGCTCACAACCGGCTTCGAGAGCTTCATGCCGGCGGCCGCAACCGTGCCCAGCGAACCGGTCACGAGCACCAGATCTGTTTCGGGGTCCTGCAGCGCTTTCGCGAGCGCACCATCGATGAGCTGCGGGTCCCAACCGGCGTCGAAAGCCGGGTCGACCTTGAAGCGGACGGTCGCTCCTCTCGGCAGGTGCAGGGCCAGCTCCGCCTCGATCAACGGAACAATGTCCTGACCAGAAGGAGGCCCATCCCGCACCACCGCAATCACCAGTTCACCGTCCTCGGCCTGAACGACCGAAGGAACCAGAAAGAACAGGAGCGCTATTGCACCCACCACCGCCCGGAAAGCCCTGCTTGGCAAAAGGGAGGGTGTTCGAAAATTCGAAATCCGAAATTCGAAATTCGAAATCAGACTCTTCAAAATCAGATGGCTGCGGCAAGTTCGCCGAATGGTAAATGAGTGGATCTTCTTCACCGCCGTCCTCCTCCCCCACCGCGTCGCCCGCCCCCTCGAGAACCGCCTCGAGGTGCGCTCTGGGTTCGCTGCGACCCACGCTGACGCGACTGCGAACTTCGACTCACCGACGAACCACCGCTGCTTCTGGGCGGGCTCGAGGAACGCGAGCTAGCGCTCGGCGCCGGGCTTTGGCTTCTTCCACTCTGGGCAGCCGCCGCACCCGACGTCCGGCCTCCGGTGTTCGCGAGGTTGCCGCCCGAAAGGGTCCCTCCCTCGCCACCCGACGGCCGCTGGCGATCGCCGCTGCCGGCTCCGCTGCGCTGACCGGCCGTCGCATCGGCCCGAGATTGGGCCTGCTGGCCGACATCGGCCTTCGACCACTGGCCGCCGTCGCGTTGCTGCCAGTTGCCGTCCGAACCCTGCCGATAGACGTTGCCTTGCTTGTCGGTGTAGACGTTGTTTGGCCGGTTAGTGGTGGCGCCGGGGCTGCGCGCCTTCTGGGTCCGCCCGGTAGCTGCGACCTTCCCAGCGTTGTTACTCCGTTGGTACATGTTGCGCCCGGCGTCACGTTGCCCTGACCTGTAACCGTTTCGGTAGCCGGCGCGGTTCCCGCTTCGATAACCTCGGTGCCAGCCGCGGTTGTAGCCTCGTCGATAACCGCGATAACCGCGTGGCCCCCACCAACCGCGGTGGCCCCAACCGCCGAAGCCGATACCAAAAGTGAAACGCCCTGTGGTCATGCCGAAACCGAAGCTCCAGCCGTACCACGGGTTCCAACGCACGCTGAACCCCCAGGTCCGGTAGCGGGGGTAGTAGTAGCGGCCGTACCACGGGCGGTAGTAATAGCCGGTGCCGTAGACCACGCACCCGTTGTAGAGATAGCTGCCCGTGTAGCCCGGGTAGTAGCCCACATACACGACCTCGGGCGTCGAGTCGTAGACATAGACGTAGGTCACGTTGTAGTTGGGGTTTGACGCCGGAATAGTGTAGATCTCGTCGGGCACCTCCGTCGCCACCCGCCACGGACCCTTTGGATTGTCGGCCACATACCAGATGCCGTCCTCGACGCAGTAGTACATCGAGCCCGTCTGGATCACCTGCGACTCGGTGTTGACGGCGTTGTAGAGCGAGGTCTCCTCGATCGGTTCAAACTTGGGCTCGCCGTCGTAGGTGACCTCGATCGTCGCGCTGCGTTTGATGGCGGCGGTCTGGGGCACGTACGAGTCGAGCGACGTCTCCTCGGCCAGCTCGCTGCCGGCAACCCAGGTCAAGAGATAGCCGTAGTCGGAGTCGGGGTCGATCTCGGAAAAGCTCTCGGGCAACGCGTCCGATGGTACGAACTCCCACGGTCCCTGGGTGGACTTGGAAGCAAACCATCGCCCCGAGAGCAGCACGAAGATCCGTTGGGTCGTGTTTTCGCGCAGGACATCGCTCTCGGTGTTCTTGATGATCAGGAGCGAGCCGTCTCCGAGGGGAAGAAATTGCGGCTGGCCTTCGGTGACAATCAGCTCGGTGGGTTCGGTGGCGACGATGATGGCGGGGGGATTATCGGGGGACTCTGCCTCGTCCTCAGGGTCGATCTCCTCATCCTCGGGCTCGAGCTGTTTGATCTTCTTCGGCACCTTGGTTGTCGAATTCCACAGGCCTTTTACGGCGCGGGCCTCGTACCAGGAATCGGCACCGGCGTAGAGGTAGTAGCGGTCTTTCCGATCGGGATCCTGGGCGATCAGGAACGGAGTATTGATAACCGTCTGCACGCCGGTTTTTTCGAGCTCCTGGAAACGAGGCTCGCCGTCGATGGAGATCAGCACCGTCGGCTCGTCGGTGAAGAGGATGATCGGCGGGCTGTCGTCGAAGTTCGTGGCCGCCAAGCTCTGCTGCTCGGCAATTTCGAGCGAGGCCATCAGCTCATCGAGCGACAGCTCGAAATCCCAGGTCGGGATCTCGGCAGTGAGCAGGTCGGCCAACTCCTGCTGCTGTTCGTCAGTCGCACCCTGGAACCGCACCCGTGGCACGCGGACCTCGTCAAGAATGACCGTACGGGTGTCAAGGTCGGTGTCGATCCGCGCCTCGAGCCAGACCGCGCCAAAGATCGGCTCGTCCTGCCCCGTCGGTTTGACCGACACCGCCGATCGCCCCGTCAGGACGTCGCCATCGAGGACATCGACCTGGGGCTGGTAGAGCACGACCAGACCCTTGGGGGTCTCGATCTCGCGCGGCCAATCCTCGTCCGCCACCGCGACCGCAGCGGACGCGAAAACCATCACCGTTGTCAGCAGAATCATTCGTTTCACAGAGCACCTCCGTTTGTCTCACCGGCCCGAATCGGTGATGAAAAACCGTTGGATTCAAGCAGGAGCTTGATGAAGTCGGATGCTCGGGTGAGCCTCACACCCTCCGCGGCGAGGGTGATCAAAACCATCAGGCCGCTCGCATCCGCGGTCCGCAGCTCCTCGAGATCGAGAACCACCGGCGTCGGCTCGTCTCGGACGACCCTGAGAAGCTCGCGAGCCTCGTCGTCACCCTCGATCCAACCGTGGACACTGACCACGGTCTTGCCGTCGCTGCTGCCTTCGATATTGATGCGTACTGTCACTTCGACAGCCGTCAAAGCACGATTCCTGCCATTTTTTCGAAAATCGTCGAAGATCGCAGAAGATGTTTCATTTGAGTGGTTTGTTGGCGGAACACGAGCAAGAAGCGTTTTCGACAACGGGTGCAAAGGGCAACATTTCACACCTCAGGGTGCAAAATAACACCCCTCTCGTGGTAGGATCGCGGCAATGATCACAGCAAACATCTCTGACCAAACGCTCGGGTTCGAGCGGCTCGTTGGCGACCTTTCAGCAAGGTTTGCGGGGTTGATCGCCGAAGGAATCGACGATGCACTGCTGGAATC
>JAIVTZ010000071.1:0-9591 GCA_049188105.1 Deltaproteobacteria bacterium
GCGCCGACGGGAGGCTCCGGGAGAAGGATGGAGGATGGGGGACGGCAAATTCGAAATTCGAAATTCGAAATTCGAAATCTCCGCGGGTGAGCGGTGATTCCGTATCAGTTCACAATGTCGTTCTTGTCGTCGCGGTTGGTGGGTCGCAGTGTCCGGCGCTCCGTTGCGAGCTCCTCCTCCTCCCAGGCCTCGAGCATCTCCTGGCTGCGGACACGGCGACGGCGAATGGCAACCAGGGCGAGGAGAGTGATGGCCATCCACAGCGCGCCGGTGCTTGTGAGGAATGGGAGCCAGGTGGTCCAGAAGACATCCTTCTCGAAGAAGACCTGTTCCGCATGCGCCAGGCGCTCTCCTGTTGCACGGAGAAAGGCCTCGTCAAAGCTCAAATCTCTGGCCACGCCGCCCAGCACCATTGCCGGTGCCGTGGGGCCGTAGCGACGCTGGATGAAGCGGACAAAAGCAGAGGAAAGGGCATAGGCTCGCATGATCTGCGGACCGCTGCCCTCGAAGGAGGCATCGAGGTCGCGGACGCCGTGCGGTCTTGCTCCCAGTACGGCCATGGCGAACCGCGCCCGGTCCTCGATTCCCCACTCCCTTGCCGCAACCGTCGCCACCCCCTCGTTGAACCAACGCGGCACCGGGCGTCCTCGCGCGGCCTGCGCCACCAGGACGTGGGCCACCTCGTGGTGAACCAGGGTGCGCAGGTTTCGATCCGGGTATGAGTGGACTCGTGCCGGGAAAAGGACGATCACTGCATCCGACCCCCTGGCGAATCCGCTGACCCACGCCGGCACCTCGTGCGCCAGCTTTGAGTTCTCCGCCGAGAGGACGACACGAATCGGTCTCGTGAAACCGATGACGCCAGTAATGTGGAGACCTGCTGAGAAATCGCCCTCACCGATGGAGCGGACCTCCTCGGCCACCGCCGTCAGCTCAACGGGGGCCTCGACCACAAGCTGCGGTGACGGTGCCGCCCACAGGTGAGGACTGACTGTCAGCAGCCAGGAACAGAGAAGAACATAGCGGCGGATCATGACACGTCCGAGGCCATTCTATTTCGGTTTCTTCGCCATAATGCGGTTTGAGAGGATGGACTCAGACCTAAGATGAGCAATTCTGCCGGATGAGATGTACCAAACTCTTGATGCTCTGGTGCTTGCGAAAAGCGGACGCATACCCATTGGTATGTGGAGCATTTTCGCGAGCGGCCAGAGCGCAAGAGCTTGGTGCAGATCGCCGGTGAGAATCGCTCATCTTAGGTCTGCCAAACCACTCGAGTCGACGATCGTATGATCTCCTGAGGGGGATCCCATGACCAAGATCGTTCCAGTCCTGACCATCATCCTGGTCGTTGCAGGCTGCGTGCGACCGGCGCCGGAGCCGACGGAAGTCGATACGGCGGTGCCCGAACCCACCCTCGAGGTGGTCGTCGAGTCGGAGCGTCAGTGGACCGGAGTCGCGGTCACGTCCGACGGCCGCATCTTCGTTAACTTCCCGCGGTGGTGGCCGGAGGTGCCGATGTCGGTAGCCGAGGTCCTCGCCGACGGGACACTCGCTCCGTATCCCGACGAGGCATGGAACGCTTGGGCGCCCGCCGCGGATCCGAAGAACAGCTTCGTCTGCGTGCAGTCGGTGTTTGCGGATGGTGACGGCTCGCTGTGGATTCTCGACCCGGCCAACCCGTGGTTTCAGGGGGTTGTCCCGGGTGGCGCCAAGCTGATGGAGATCGATGTTGAGAGCGGCGAGGTCAAGCGAGTGATCTTCTTCGACGATCAGACGGCGCCGGCCGGCAGCTACCTCAACGACGTGCGCATCGACAACGACGAAGAGGCCGCCTACATCACCGACTCGGGGATGGGAGCGCTGGTGGTGGTGGACCTGGCGACCGGGGAGAGTCGGCGGCTGCTCACGGACCACCCGTCCACCAGATCAGAAGAATTGGTTCTTACGATCGAGGGCAATGAGTGGTTGCTCCCGGACGGCTCTGCGCCACAGGTCCATTCCGATGGCATCGCCCTCGACTTGGCGCGCGACCTCGTGTACTTCCAGGCCCTCACCGGAAGGACGCTCTACCGTATTTCCGCGGCGGCGCTGCGCGATCCTTCAATGTCCGCCGAGGATCTCGCGGCAAGGCTCGTGGCGGTGGCGATGCCGGGTCCGTCGGACGGTCTTTTGTGGGACGGCGACCAGGGGGTCTTCCTGTCCGCGATCGAGCACGACGCGGTGCGATGGTGGAACCCGCGGTCGGGGATCGAGACCGTTATCGAGGAGCCCGTCATTGCGTGGCCCGACAGCTTTGCACTTGGTCCCGACGGCGCCCTCTACGTCACCACCTCACAGATCCACCGCGGACCGAATCCCCCCGAGCCCTACCGCCTACTTCGCATTACCGGATTCTGAAAGAGGGCCTGGGACGTGGGGCTTGGGGCTTGATCAACGCCCACGCGGTATCTGAACCCCGCGGTGACTGTCCTCAAGCCTCAAGCCTCAAGCCCCAAGCCCCAAGCCTCAAGCCTCAAGCCTCAAGCCCCAAGCCTAGGTGGGCGGGTACCGTCGTATTCAGATAATCACCCCACAATGCCGCCGTCATGGTATATTTCCCGCTCGTGTGGCACGCTCCGGAGGCACCGTGGACCTGCAGTCTCTGATCCTCTCACTCCAACACTACTGGGCCGACTGCGGCTGCATCATCCAGCAGCCGTACGACCTCGAGGTCGGCGCCGGCACCATGCACCCGGAGTCGTTTTTGCGCGCCCTGGGACCCGAACCCTATCGGGTCGCCTTCGTGCAGCCGTCGCGTCGGCCCGCCGATGCCCGGTATGGCGAGAACCCCTTCCGGCTTGGCCGCCACCTCCAGCTGCAGGTCATTCTCAAACCGTCGCCCGGCGACGTCCAGGAGCTCTACCTGAAGTCCCTCGGCACGCTCGGCATCGATCCCGCCGTCCACGACATCCGCTTCGAGGAGGACAACTGGGAGTCGCCGACGCTCGGCGCGTGGGGCGTCGGTTGGCAGGTGCTGCTCGACGGTATGGAGATCACCCAGTTCACGTACTTCCAGCAGGCCGGGGGCATCGATCTCGCACCGATCTCGGCCGAGCTGACCTATGGTCTCGAGCGTATCGCGATGTTCCTCCAGCGCAAGGACTCGATCTATGACATCGAGTGGGGAGGCGGTGTCTCCTACGGCGAGGTTCGTCTCGCGGAGGAGCGCGAAGCTTCGGTCTACGGCTTCGAGGTAGCGGATGTCGAGATGCTGCGCCGTCACTTCGAAGACTGGGAGTCGGAGGCCAAGCGCTGCCTCGACCACGATCCGCCGTTGGTCATCCCGGGACTCGAGGCGACCCTCAAGACCTCGCATCTCTTTAATTTGCTGGACGCCCGCGGCGCAATCTCGGTGACCGAACGGGTGGGGCTGATCGCGCGCGTCCGCCGCAACGCAGTCGCGGCCGCGAAGGCGTACCTCGAGCAGCGCGAGAGCCTCGGCTTTCCCCTCGGCGGTGCGCCGACCGAGGCTGGGGAAGTGGTCTGATGGCGACCTTTCTGCTCGAGATCCGCACCGAGGAGATCCCGGCCGCGGCGTTGCCCGGGGCGAGACGCCAGATTGCGGAGCTTTTCAGCGCTCGGCTTGCAGAGGCGGGGTTTTCGGATTTCGCGATCTCGGCCCTCTCCACCTCGCGCCGGCTGGCGGTCGTCATCGACGATTTGCCCGTGCGCCAGCCCGACCGCTCCGAGGATCTGACCGGACCACCGGTCAGGGCGGCATTTGCCGCCGACGGCTCGCCGACCCCGGCGGGCGAGGGCTTCGCCCGAAAGGTCGGGCTGCCGCTCGATGAGGTGGGGCGGGTGGAAACCCCCAAGGGCGAGTACCTGGCGGCGACAGTGGTCCACGTGGGCCGCGCCACGTCGGAGATCCTCGCGGAAATGGTCTCTGCGGTGGTCGCCGCCCTGCGTTTCCCCAAGATGATGCGGTGGGGCGACGGGAGCCACCAGTTCGTGCGCCCCGTGCACGGGGTCGTGGCGCTGCTCGACGACGAGCTCGTGCCGTTCGAGATCTTCGGCATCGCGTCCGGCCGTTCCACGGTCGGTCACAGGGTGCACGCTCCCGAGAGCTTCGAACTTCACACCGCCCGCGAGTACGCGGCGGCGATGGCGGAGCGCAGCGTCATGGTGGACCCGGCCGACCGCCGTAAGCGGCTCGAGACCTTGGCCGAAGAGCTCGCCAAGGACGCCGGCGCGAAGGTCCACCCGGACCCCGGGCTGATGGCCGAGCACGTGGAGCTGGTGGAATGGCCCGGGCTCGTAGCCGGCGCCTTTGAGGCTGGCTACCTCGAGCTGCCGCCCGAGGTGGTTGTGACCACCCTCCGCCACCATCAGAAGTGCCTGGTGCTCGAGGACGCGGATGGCGGTCTTCAACCCGGCTTCATCGCCGTCATCGACCGCCGCGACGACCCCGAAGGCCTGGTTCGGCAGGGCAACGAGTGGGTGATCGGCGCGCGGCTCGCGGACGCAGAGTTCTTCTTCGCCGAGGACTGCCGGACACGCCTGGCCGAGATCGTGCTGGGGTTGGAACGGCTCGAGTTTCACCGCATCCTGGGTTCGCTCGAGGACAAGGCGGCGAGAGTCGGCGAACTGGCGGCGATCCTGGCCGACGGTGCGGCAGACCCGGACGAGCTGCGGTCGGCGGCCCGGCTCGCCAAGGCCGATCTGCTGACCCACATGGTGGGTGAGTTTCCGGAGCTCCAGGGCGTTATGGGAGGGCACTACCTCCGTCTCGAAGGCGCCGATGAGGCCCTGTGGACCGCGGTCCGCGACCACTACAAACCTGTCGGATTCGAGGGGCCGGTTCCCGCTTCGACCACAGGTCGGCTGCTCGGGGTGGCCGATCGCCTGGACACGGTTGCGGGCTTGTTTGCGGTCGGCGAGCGGCCCTCGGGCTCGAAGGACCCGTTCGGGCTGCGGCGCGCCGCCCAGGGCGCGGTGAAGATCGTGGTCGAGTCCGGATGGGATCTGGACCTCGTGCACGCCATCGACGCGGCGACGGCCGCGGTGGCGGAGCACTCCGAGGGCGATCGTCAGGGGCTGGCCGCGGCGGTGACGGCCTTCGTCGCCGACCGCGTGCGGCGCTGGCTGACCGACGTGGTCGGCGTGTCGGGCGACACCGCCGATGCAGTGATGGCGGCCGGATGGTCCGACCTGCCGGGTGCGGTGGCCCGCGCCGAGGCGCTCGAGACCGTACGCTCGTCGCCGAGCTTCCGCAGCCTCGCGCTGGCCTTCAAGAGGGTGCGCAACATCACCGACGGCCAGCCCGATGCCGAGGTCGACCCCGAGATCTTCGAGCAAAAAGAAGAACGCGAGCTTCACGAGGCGACCCGGAAATTCGGGCGCGCGCTCGATGATCTCCTGCCCG
Organism: Deltaproteobacteria bacterium; assembly: GCA_049188105.1. Classification (GTDB taxonomy): domain Bacteria; phylum Acidobacteriota; class Thermoanaerobaculia; order Thermoanaerobaculales; family Sulfomarinibacteraceae; genus Sulfomarinibacter. Next base: position 5,408 of record JAIVTZ010000071.1, read on the forward strand.
ATCGACGGGTGGAGGAGGCCTTCGCCGCGATGGAGCCGCTGGCGGATATTCTCGAGCGCTTCTTTATCGAGGTGCTTGTGATGTGTGAGGACGAGCGCGTCCGCGACAACCGGATCGCGCTCTTGAAGGAACTTGGACGATTATTCATGAATCTTGCAGATCTCTCGAAGCTGCAAGTCGAAGGAGGCGAATAGTGAGCGACGCGAAGTATGTGTACTCGTTCGGCGGGGGAACCGCCGACGGAAAATCAGAAATGAAAAACCTGCTCGGCGGCAAGGGCGCCAACCTGGCTGAGATGGCCAGCCTTGGCATACCCGTACCGCCCGGTTTCACACTCACCACCGAGGTCTGTACCTATTTCTACGACAACGATCGGACCTACCCGGCCACGCTCGAGGCCGAGGCCGACGCAGCGATGGCCAAGGTCGAGGAGATCATGGGTACCAAGTTTGGCGATCCCACCGACCCGCTGCTGATGTCGGTCCGCTCGGGCGCGCGCTCCTCGATGCCGGGGATGATGGAAACGGTCCTCAACGTCGGTCTGTGTTCGGCCACGATTCCGGGCCTCATCGCCAAGACCGGCAACCCGCGTTTCGTCTACGACGCCTACCGACGCCTCATCATGATGTACTCCGACGTGGTGATGGAAAAGGCGGCCGGCATCGAGCCCGAGGAGGGTCAGGGTATCCGCCAGCAGCTCGATCGCATGCTCGAAGAGGTCAAGGAAGCGGGCGGCTATGCGTCGGACGCTGACATCTCGGCCGAGGATCTCGAGAAGCTCGCCGAGGGCTTCAAGGCCAAGGTGAAAGAGGTCCTGGGCAAGGACTTCCCGGACGATCCCCGCGAGCAGCTGTGGGGCGGCATCGGCGCCGTCTTCTCGTCGTGGAACGGCAAGCGCGCCATCGATTACCGCAACGCTGCTGGCATCGAATCCCGCAATATCGAAGGAGGAGCTTCGGTTCGATGCAGCCAGAAACTGCCAAGTCGCAAAGCCCATTCCCACCAACACTACCGCTGACAGGCCCACCTTGAGGCTGATGATTCAGCTTAATTTGACTCACTGCTAAACGGGTGCTTAAAGCTTTGCCGCCAGCTCGCTACCTTCTCGTATGGCATACTTTGCATCCAATTCGACTGCTTTAAGTGCGCCGCCGATAATATGGGTTGCAACGCCTCTTCCTCGCAGGGCATTCTCAAGGTCATGGTTACTGACCTGACCTGCACATATCACGATATGGTCGACTTCCAGTAGCTGGGACTCTCCATTGATGCTGATATGCAAACCCTGGTCGTCAATAAGGTCATAGCTCACATTGCCCAGCATGTTTACGCCGCGGTGCCGCAGGCTTAGCCGGTGTATCCAGCCGGTGGTTTTGCCCAGTGTTTTGCCCGGCTTGCCGGCCTTGCGCTGCAATAGCCAGATTTCACGTGCGGATTTTGGTGGTTGTGCTTTCACACCATCAACACCGCCCCTGGCTTCAAATGTGCGGTCAATTCCCCATTCACGGTAAAAGGCCTCGGCTGACTGACTGCTGTCCGCGTGATCACCTGAGTGGCTCAGGAACTCGGCAACGTCAAAACCGATACCACCGGCGCCAATGAGAGCGACGCTGCTACCAATTTCAACTTTGTTTTTCAGTACATCGATATACGAAACCACCTTGGCATGCTCTATGCCGGGCACATCAATTTTCCTTGGGTACACACCGGTGGCCAAAACGACTTCGTCATAGCCTGCGAGGTCTTCAACGGTAATACGGGTGGACAACTGTAAATCGACTCCGCTTTTCTCTATCTCAACACGGTAGTAATCGAGGCTCGCACTGAACTCTTCTTTACCGGGTATTTTTTTCGCCATATTGAACTGCCCGCCGATCTCATCCGACTGATCAAACAGGCTGACCCGGTGACCGCGTCGGGCGGCGACCGTGGCAAAGGCCAGACCTGCAGGACCTGCACCCACGACGGCGATGGCTTTTAGTTCTTCAGCCGGCAGGTAGTTCAGTTCGGTTTCACGACAGGCACGCGGATTGACCAGGCAGGAACAGGGTTTGCCGGCAAAGGTGTGATCCAGGCAGGCCTGGTTGCAGGCGATGCAGATATTGATTTCTTCCGGCCGGCCCTCAATCGCCTTTTTGACAAACTCCGCATCGGCCAGCAAGGGTCTCGCCATTGAAACCATGTCGGCATCACCGCGGGCGAGAATATCCTCAGCCACTTCCGGTGTATTGATCCGGTTGGTGGTGACCACCGGAATGTTAACTTCCGGTCGCATACGGGCCGTTACCCAGCTAAAAGCACCACGGGGCACCATGGTTGCAATGGTTGGAATGCGGGCTTCATGCCAGCCGATACCGGTATTGATGATGGTCGCACCGGCGGCTTCTGCCATTTTTGCCTGTTCTACGATTTCATCCCAACTATTGCCATCGGGTAACAGGTCCAGCATCGACAGGCGATAGATGATAATGAAGTCCTGCCCTGCTGCTTCGCGGCATCGGCTCAGTATCTCTTCAGCGATCCGGTAACGGTTACGGGTGCTGCCACCCCATTTGTCGGTGCGTTTGTTGACGTGTGAGGTGGTGAATTCGTTGATGAAATAACCTTCGGAACCCATGATTTCAACACCGTCATAACCTGCTTCGCGGGCCAGTTTTGTCGCCCGGACAAAGTTGCGTATCTGCTTCTCTACGCCGCTGGACGATAGCGCCCTCGGCTTGAATGGTGAAATCGGCGATTGAATCGCACTGGGGGCAACCGTCATCGGGTGATAGCCATAACGCCCGGCGTGCAATATCTGCATGCAAATTTTGCCACCTGCAGCGTGGACTGCCGAGCTGACCAGCTTATGCCGGGGCACCTGTAAACGGTTGAACAGACCGGATGGAATCGGCAGCAATGAGCCACGCACGCCGGGTGCGATCCCGCCGGTCACGATCAAGCCCACCTCACCTGCTGCCCGCTCGGCGAAATAGGCAGCCAGTTTTGGAAAGTCTTTCTTGTGATCCTCCAGCCCGGTGTGCATCGAGCCCATTAATACGCGGTTCTTCAGCGTGGTGAAGCCCAGATCAAGGGGCGCCAGCAGATGGGGGAAACGGGTATTAGCCGTCATTGGAGAACTCCTTGAAAAACACAGCAAGTAAATTGCGTACTTTGACCATGGCATCCTTGAGCGTGGCTTCAATGGCTTCCATGCTCACCGGTTCATCCTCCAGCCCGGCCGCCCAGTTTGCGTTGATGCACAGGCTGGCGTAATCCAGTCCGGCCTCGCGCGCCAGTGCAGCCTCGGGCATGGTCGTCATACCCACCAGGTCGCAGCCATCGCGTTTAAACCGTCTGATTTCTGCAGAGGTTTCCAGCCTCGGACCCTGGGCCACGCCAATACAGCCACCATCTGTCACATCAAGCTGCGCAGTTGCGGCTGCTTTTAACAGTTTCGAGCGTAAGCGGCCATCAAATGGCCCTGCAAATTCGGCGTGCAACAAATCATCCGCAGAAGTCATGCTGAAAGTGTGCGCCCTGCCCCAGGTATAATCAATCAGCTGATCCGGTATTGTCAGTGTACCCGGTTGATTGTTACTGCTTATACCACCCACGGCATTGACGGCAATGATGCCTTCGACTTGCAACTGCCTGAAAGCATCAATGTTGGCCTGGTAATTGACCGCGTGAGGCGGGATTTCATGTTGTTCGCCATGACGTGGCAGAAAAAACAGCTGCAAATTCTCTATATGATATTCAGCCAGGTCTGCTGATGGCTGGCCATAGACACTGCTGATTTGGTGCGACCTGACCGCTGCGCCCCAATGATCAAGGCCGGTGCCGCCAATCAGGCCCAGACGCCTCATCAGCCTTCCTCAAGCACCCATATTTCATCCAGATGCCGCCATTCTTCATAGGCATCCATACCACAACCGAAGACGTACACATCCGGCACATCGAGGCCGACAAAATCGACATAATCCCGTGACAGGCCGCGGTCATGATCTTTGCGTACCAATGCGGCCATTTTCACCGAGCCCGCCTTGCGCTGCTCAACCGAACCTTTGATCGCTGCCAGTGTATTGCCTTCGTCAAAAATGTCGTCAACAATCAGCACATGCTTGCCCTCAAGATCAAGACGCGGTGGCACGCGGTATTCCAGTTCTGCTCCGTACAGACCGCCGCGATAACGGGTGGCGTGG
>JAIVTZ010000072.1:0-9579 GCA_049188105.1 Deltaproteobacteria bacterium
CCGTCACCGGTTCGGTCTCTCGGTACGAGCCGAACTCCGGGGTCGTGTCGTACTGGATCGTGACCGGAAACTCGCCGCTGGTGCGGACCCAGATCCTGACCTCGGTCGGTTCGACAGCGCCGACCATGGGCCCCTGCATCAGGCGCGGATACCCCGTGTGGCTCGGCGTGGCGGCTGTCGCGGCCGAAACGGCGATGAGGACACCAAGGCAAAAAACAGTGCCCGTGCAAATGGCGGTGGTGTGAGATTTCATGACTGCTCCTTCTTTCAAAAAACCCATGAGAGCTTGGTGAACAGGGTATCCCCCTGCTCGGAGGGGGCGCCGATCTCGGAGGTCCCTCGCTGGTAGGCGATCTGCAGCGAGCCAAACGGCGGTTTGAACCGCCACACCCCGAGAAGCTGGACGTTCTCTTTGCTGATCACGGAGTTGGTCTGCACGAAGAGCGAAACGAAGAGATCGTTGGTGAAGTAATAGCTGGAACGGAGGACGTGGATCCAGGTGCTCTCCATCTCCGGATCCGGATCGAGCTCGAGCCAGGTCAATTCGTAGGAGAGCTCCCACGCTTTCGACAACCGGTACTGAAGCTCGAGGGTTGCGAGCTTTAAATCGCTGTCGAAGTTCCTCCCCGTGCCCACACCGACAGAGATCGACCGCCCGGCCCGGTTGTCGTAGCCGACCTCCACGCTCGTGAGCGAGTTGCGGAACTCCTTCTCGAAAAGCTCGAACTCGTCGACGTACGAGATCTCGACCTCCCAGCGGCTGCTGAAGACGATGTCCACCTCAGCGTCGAGCTCCCAGCTCCTCAGAACCCCTTCCTGGCTCCAGTAGCGGTTGTAGTTGACGCCGCCCTTCACCTTTTCAAACACACCGTTCTCGAACCAGAACGTGTGCGTGCCATTGGTGTCGAACTCCCGCCGGTCATCGTCCCTGAGAAAACCGATGACATTCATGTTCTCCTGCAGCCCAACATCGAGGGAGGTGTACCTGACATGGAAGTGCGAGTTCGCCGAGTCGAAGGCCGGCCGCAGAAACCACCCGAGCGTGCCATCGTTTGTCGGCCCGTGGGAGCGCAGGAGCTGACCGGTCATGCCCAGGGTGTCGGTGAAGAAGAGGGTCATATCCGCGCCGATCGACCCGACATTTTCTCCCTCGACGCGACGGTTGGCGGCAAGCAGGCCGATGGTCGAGGGCCCGAAGACGCCCCGTTGCAACCGCAGGACGGTGTAATCGGCGGCAACGCTCGACACCGTCCCATCCGCCTCCTCCGAATAGAGATCGGCGCGGGTGGCGAGGACGGCGAGGTCGAACCCCCCGAGCCTGCCAACCAGCTTGCCGCCCGCCGAGATGTCGCCGATCCGCCGGCTGTAAAACTGGCGGATTCTTTGCTTGTACATCTCGATACCCTCGAGAAAGAACGGCCTTTTCTCGGGTACGAAGAGCTCGAAGCGTGAGAGGTTGATCTCTTCCACATCGGCCTCGATCAGGGCGAAATCAGGATTGACGGTGACATCGGCGCTGAGGTCGCTCGAGACGCGGAATCTGATGTCGCCGCCGAACTTGGTGTCGACGCCCCGGTCCCTTTCAGCCACTACCAGCCCATAGGGGATGACCGCGAACTTCTTCAGGCCCTGCGGCTTCACGTCGAGGCCGGTGAGAATTCCGAACACCGAGACCCTCCAGATGTCCTCGCCCGGACCCGACCACAACGAGGTTTCGAGTCGCCGGGGTACGCGACGACGGAAGTTGAGACCCCAACTGACGTCCTCGCCGCTTTCGAACCTGAGCATGCGAAACGGGATCTCGAACTCCGCCGTCCATCCCTCAGACGTGCGGATGGACGCCGAGCTCCAGGTCGCGTCCCACTTGTCGTCCACGGTGCGGCCGTTGTCCGCCACCTTGCCGTCCAACTGCACGCCGAGCGTATTGGTGGCGAAGTAGTAGGCGGTCCGCCGGTCGTGGTTGGTGTCGAGCAGGACCGTCACCGAGTCATCATCCTCGAGATCGCCGTCACGGGATGTGACCGCGGCGGCGATCCTGCCGGGGTCCGAATCGAAGCACCTGAAGGCCACGAAGAGGGCCTCCGAGGTGTAGCCGACCAGCACGACCGTGCGGAAGGGCGAGGGCGCCCCGAACTGCGGCACGAACTGTACGAATCCCTCGACCGTCGCGGCGGTCTCCCAGACCTCGTCGTCGAGGACCCCGTCGATCACCGGCGCAGTCGGAAACACCACGCCGGGAATGTCCGAGTCCTCGGCGCCGGAGGCGCGTGGCGTTCCGAGAACCAGCACCACAACCAGGACCACCGGAATCGCCCAACGACGGCTGTCATCCACGGTGGGCTTCCGGCACATAGTCGGCGAGCTTGGCGTCGGCGAAGACCGGCTGCAGGCGGGCAAAGCGCTGCAGACCACCCTCGAGAGGCACCTCCGGCCACTCATCGCCGATCAGCGGTCGGGCGTAGGCGAGGAAGTCATCGCTGACATCGGTTCGCGCGGCTGTGATCCAGGCCTCGGGGAACGAACGCTCGGAGTTGGCGACCACTTCGAGCGGCACCTTGTCGTAGCGCACCCGGTACGCCGGGCCTGGTTCGCGCAGGATGGTCGCCATAAAGCCCGAGCCTTCCTCCGCGGCAATATGAGCGGCGTGACGTCCGACGCGGTAGGCCTCCTCGAGGTCCACCGTCGATGCGTGGACGATGCTGTCGCGCTGGTCGGTGCCCGGGGTGTTGCCGCGCGCCGAACCGCGCGCTCCAAGCCCGACCCGATTGAGGTGGTTGACGACGATCTGGGCCACGGTCATCTCGCTCGACGAGAACGTCGTATGGCCGAAGCTATCCCTGCGCTCGCCGATCTCACCGACGTCAAAGCCCTCGCTGACGACCACCAGCGCGCGGCCGCGACGCTTGAGGGTGTCGTTGACGTGGTCGGTCAGCGCCTCGAGGCCGAGTCCGGACTCGCGGAGGAAGATCAACAACGGCATTTCCCGGTCCGGGTCCGCGAGCCGTGCCGCCGCCGGGATGAAGCCGATCTTGCGGCCCATCGCCTGCATCACCAGCACCGGGTCCGACGGCGACGAGCCGGCGTTCTCCTCATTCGCGTTCTGCACGTTGAGCGCCCAGTAGCGGGCAACGCTGCCGTAGCCCGGGGTGTGGTCGATGAGCTGGAAGTCCGAGTCGCCGACGTCGTTGTCGATGGTCTTTGGCACCCCGGTCGCCACCACCTCGAGACCCCGCTCGCGCGCGAGCTCGGCCACCTTGTGGGCGGTGTCCATCGAGTCGTTGCCGCCGATGTAGAAGAAGTAGCCGACGTCATGGGCTCGGAGGACCTCGACGATGCGCTCGAGGTCCTCGTCCTGCCCGGTCTTGAGCTTGTAGCGGCACGTCCCGATCGAACCGGCGGCCGGGGTCGTCCGCAGGAGGGCGATCTCCCTCGGGTCCTGCGCGCTGAGATCCAGCAATTCCTCGCGCAGCACCCCCTCGATCCCGTGATAGCCGGCGTAGACCGTCCCAAAAAACTCCGGCAGGTCGCGGCAGGCCTCGATGACCCCCAGCAGTGAGCTGTTGATGACCGGCGTCGGCCCCCCCGACTGGGCGACGACCACGTTTTTGGGACCAGCCATGTCAGTATCCTCCTGGCGCCAAGTCAGCGGTATTCCGTATCAGCGGCGAGTGATCAGTGATCAGCGCCCCACCCGCGATTCCTCGGGAGACACCGAAGAAGAAACTCCGTGGAGTTGCTCCGGAGTGAAGCCCTGGTTTGAGCTCCGAAGGAGCGACAGATTCGTAGCCTGGGGCGTCAGCCCCAGGATTGACGGTTGAAATATCGAAGAAGCCGCGAAGCGGCGACAGACAATCCAGTGCCGATGGTCGCGGCTCACGCCGCGACCCCAGTGTGTCGCCCCTCCAGGGCTCCCGGGGTTGAGCGTTCCCTGCCCTGGGGCTAACGCCCCAGGCTATGTGTCTATCGCCGCTTCGCGGCTTGGCGGAATGGCGGTCTGCCCCACTATGTGGGCTGACGCCCCAGGCTATGTATCTACCGCCGCTTCGCGGCTCGTTACAGCTACCACGGTCGGCCGAGTTTCTTAGGAGGAACCAGTGATCAGTGTTGTCTGATCGTTGCTTCGGTCTGATCACTGATAACTGATCACTGATGACTTGCTTCGTCATGCGTCATAGGTCCTCGCCGTGACATCCCCGCCGCGGCCGGTCCAGTCGGTGTGGAAGAACTCACCGCGCTTGCGGTCCACCCGCTCGTAGGTGTGGGCCCCGAAGTAGTCGCGCTGCGCCTGCAGCAGATTGGCCGGTAGCCGCCCGTGGCGGTAACCGTCGAAGAAGGCGAGCGCGCTCGACATCGCCGGCACCGGAATCCCGAGCTCCACCGCCTTCGCCACAACCCGTCGCCACGCGGATTGCGCGGCCTCGATCTGCTCTTTGAAGTACGGATCGAGGAGCAAATTGCTGAGCTCCGGGTCGCGGTCGAAGGCTTCCTTGATCTTGCCGAGGAAGGCCGAGCGGATGATGCACCCGCCACGCCACATGAGCGCGATCCCGCCGTTGTTGAGGTTCCAGCCGTACTCCTTGGCCGCCGCCCGCATCAGCATGTAGCCCTGGGCGTAGGACACGATCTTGGCCGCGAACAGCGCCTGCCGGAGATCATCGACAAAGGCCTCGGTATCGCCGTCGAAATTCGTGCCCGGCCCGCAGAGCACCGTGGCCGCCGCCACCCGCTCGTCCTTGAGTGCCGACAGGAAGCGCGCCAGCACCGCCTCGGCGATCAGGGTCAAGGGGATTCCCATCTCCAGCGCCGACATCGCAGTCCACTTGCCGGTGCCCTTCTGGCCGGCGGTGTCGAGGATCTTCTCGACCACCGGCTCGCCGTCTGTGTCACGAAACCCGAGGATGTCGCGGGTGATCTCGATCAGATAGGAGTCGAGCTCGCCCTCGTTCCAGTCGGCAAAGATGTCGTGCATCCGATCGTGGTCGAGGCCGAGACCCTCCTTCATCAGCTGGTAAGACTCGCAGATCAACTGCATGTCGCCGTACTCGATGCCGTTGTGGACCATCTTGACGAAGTGGCCGGCCCCATTCTCCCCGACCCACTCGCAGCACGGGGACCCGTCTTCGACCTTGGCCGCGATGGCCTGGAAGATCGGTTTGACGTGGGGCCAGGCCGCCGCCGATCCGCCGGGCATGATCGAGGGACCGTGGCGGGCCCCCTCCTCGCCGCCCGACACCCCGGTGCCGATGTACAGCAGACCGTCGGCCTCGACCCGCGTCGTCCGGCGGATGGTGTCGTGATAGTTGGAGTTGCCGCCGTCGATGATGATGTCACCGGCTTCCAGGAGCGGAATCAACCGGTCGATGAACTCGTCCACGGGCCGGCCGGCCTTGACCAGGAGCATCACCCGCCGCGGCTTCGCGAGCGCATCGACCAGCTCCTCGATCGAGTGCGCGCCGACGATCTTCGTGCCCTTGGCGCTGCCGCCGAGGAACTCGTCCACCGTCGCCAAGGTGCGGTTGAAGACCGCCACCCGAATGCCGTGGTCGTCCATGTTGAGAACCAGGTTCTGGCCCATCACCGCGAGCCCGATGAGCCCGATGTCCGCATTCCCCATTGCCACTCCTCCTCGATCGGCGGCCTCAGCCGTCGTCTTTCACTCGATACAATTTTTCGCCGGCCCGGGGCACCAGCAGCACCCCCTCGTCCTCCCGACCCTCCCACTCATGAAAGACCACACTGTGTGGATCCATGTATCCGAGGCCGATTCGCTCGCACCGCTCTTTCGGGATCCCGGTGGCCAGCGTGACCCGGATACGCGGCTTCTCGACCCCGTCGACATAGGTCCCGTCGCCGCGGAGGTGGGTGGAGTGTGCGAGCACTCCCCACGGGATGTGCTGGAAGCGGTCCCACTGGGCCAGGAAGTAGTCGCGCACGTGGTAGCCGATCTCGTCGAGATGACGACCGTGCACGTACGACACCTCGGTGATGTGGGGGGCGTAGATCACGACCTCGCCGCCGTCGGCGATCGCCGGTTCGAGCTTGTACATCCCCTTGGCGCCGGTCCACAGATCGTCGTACATCTGAGGCATCACCGACAGCACCCGCTCGAAGGGACGTTCGACGACGATGATGTCGAGCTCGGCCGAGAGCTCGGTCGCCGCCAGCCACGCCTCCTCCATGTCGCCGACAAAGACGCCCTGCAGACTCTCGCCGTGCATCACCAGGGCGATCAGCAGCGACGGGGTCGGGACGAAGGACGCGGCGTGGTCGATGAGCCGCCGTACCGGGGTGTCGCGCACGCCGATGATCCCGCGGCTGGTCAGCAGCGCCCCCACCCAGTGGGTGACGTCGATGATCTCGGGACCGGCGACTCCAGGGACGAAGTACTTGTTGCCGCCGGAAAAACCCGCCACCTCGTGCGGAAAGACCGGCCCGCAGACGATGATCCGGTCATAGGGCGAATCACCGTCCGGGTCGCCGACGAGGCGGTTGAGCCGCACCGGCACGTCCATTTCGAGTCGCCCGCCGGTCGCCGCGGCCATCTCGGAGGCGGTGATCGTACCGAGGGTGACAAAGGTCTCCGGCAGGTCCCAGCGGTGGTTGAAGACCCGCGAGGCCCCCGCCCTGCCGTCCATCACCTCCCGTCCCAGCAATCGGCTCAGGGCCGCGTCGTCCATCGCCGGGTGGGTGCCGAGCGCGACCAGGTAGTCGAGGGCCTCGACCTTGGCTCCCAGGATCTCGCCGAGGATCGCGGACATCAGATCAATCGGCGCCGTGCGGGTGCTGTCGGGGATGATCACCAGCACCCGCCGGCCGGCGAGATCAGCCGCGCCGAGAGCCGCATCGAGCAGGGCGCGGATCTCGGCCTCGGTCATCGCCCGCGTGCGGACCCCGGCGCCTGAGACCGTCGCGGTCTGCAGCCGGGTCAGCTCTTCCACGGCGGCGTCTCCGGGAGGAGCGTCTCGAACTCGGCGATCAGGGCCGACTCGTAGTCACCTCTGTAGGTCCCATCGAAAAAGCGTTGCATCGCCTCATCGTGGAAGCGCCGCCACGACGCCTCCTCGTGACCCGGATTGACGGGAAAAAAGAGGGCGCCGTTGGCCCGCGCGGCCTTCATGTCACCCGGGGCGTCGCCGATCATCAGGATGCGGTCGGCCGGGTACTTGCCGGCCGCGGCGAGCTCGAGGTGGAGGGCCTTCTTGCCCATCTCCTGACCGGCGATCACCCGTACGTGGCGCGCAATGTCGTGCTCGTGCCACTCGCGGGTCAGCGCCTCAACCGGAGTTGCCGAAATCACGATGAGATCCGCCGTGTCGGCAAGCGCGGCCAGGCTTTCCCGCACCCACGGAAACGGCGGTACGCCGTGCACCATGTCGGCTACCGCGTCGTTGACGCCGGTGGTCCACGCCATGGCCCGGTCGAGCTCGGGGTCGGGGTGCGCGCCCATGTAGGCCGCGAGACCGTCGTTGCTCTTGGGGTAGTTATCGTCGTTGATGAACTCGCGCAGCCGCGGCGCTGGGGGAATCTCGACCTCACGCGCTTGGACCTCCGGGCGCTCGGCAAGGAGATCGAAGACCATCGTCAGCGCCGGCCAGCGGTTGATGCCGCGCCACTTCGAGTACAGGTTGACGAACTCCGCAGCCTCGCGGGCATACTTCGACACCGGCTGCAGACCCCAGACCTTGATGATTTCGGGGATGAAGCACTCCTTGTGCTTGACCTCCATGGTGTCGAAGGCGCAGCCGTCCGAGTCGATGCCGACGAAGAACTCGTGCCTTGGAGTGAGCTCGGCCAACGGCTGCGCCGCATCAGGGTAGCTGCTCATCGTTGACCCTCCTTTTGCTCACACACCACTGAAGGCCGAGAAGCCCCCGTCGACAGGCACCACGATGCCGGTGACGAACGAGGCGGCGGGGGAGAGCAGCCACCACGCCGCTCCGAGGAGATCGGCGGGTTCGCCGAAACGTCCCATGGGAGTGTGTTCGATGATGGTTCTGCCGCGCTCGGTGAGATCGCCGGACTCTTCGTCGGTCAAAAGAAACCGATTCTGCTCGGTCAGAAAAAAGCCCGGGGCCAGGGCGTTGACGCGGATCTCCGGCGAGTACTCCTTGGCCATGTGCACCGCCAGCCACTGGGTGAAGTTGCTCACCGCGGCTTTCGCCGCCGAGTAGGCCGGGATCCTGGTCAGCGGACGCAGGGCATTCATCGACGAGATGTTGAGGATGACGCCACGCCCCTCGTCGGCAAAGGCACGTCCGAAAACCTGGCACGGCAGGATCGTCCCGAGCAGGTTGAGCTCACCGACAAACCGCAAGGCCTCGGCCGGGAGGTCGAAGAAGGAGAGATCCTCCCCGGTGGTGGCCCGCGGATGGTTGCCGCCGGCAGCGTTGATCAGGGTGTCGATCGGCCCGAGCTCGGCGCAGATGACCTTCTCCGATTCGGCGAGGACCGCTGCGTCCAGAACATTACCACCGACGACAATGGCGCTGCCGGGACCCTGGTGGAGCCGATCCTGAAAGCGATCGGCGAGCGACGGGTCTTTGTCGAGAATCGCGACCCGTGCACCGCAGGCAACCAATGAGCATGCGATCTCGCCGCCAAGGATGCCTGCACCACCGGTGACGACCATCGTGCGCCCGGTGAAATCGTAGGTTGGAGCTCTTTCGCTGGATTCCATCCCTCGTCCCTTTCGCGCCCTCTTATTGCACGAACGGCCGCAGATGGCGCTCGAAGTGCGCCGCCAATAATTCCCAATACACATTCTCGTTGAAGCGCAGGGTTGCCCGCAACCGGTCACCGAAGGCGTCGAGGATCGAGCCAAAGGTCACGTGCAGGACCTCCCGCGCGTCGAAGTCCTCCAGGAGGCCCGGGAGATCCTCATCGCCAAGCTCGTCTCCGGCGGGCACCTTCGCGAGCTCGGCCGAGACGTGGTAGGTCGCGCGGTCGGTCTCGTAGCGCTCGCGCGCCAGCCCGAGGATGTCGCGGAACAGCTCGGTGTCGACCGTGGCCACCGTCCGCAGCGCCTCCAGATAGCTGGTGCCGGCGGTTTTGAGGTGGGCCATTGGTCCGCCTGCGGCGTCGCCGGCCGCGGTCAGCCGGGCGGCGATCGGGTAGATGCTGAACTTGTCCGAGCCCGAGTGCAGACTCAGCTTGTACGGCCCAAAGGCCCGCGCCACCGCCGCGTGCTTTTCAAACTCGGCGGCAAAGGTCTCGAGGTCGCCGATGTAGTCGACGCCCTTCTCGAAATCGCCGACAAATCGGGGCGCCAGACTGACCCAACGGACGCCGAGCCGACCCAGCTCGCCAGCAATGTAGATGTGCTCGGCAACGGATGTCGGGCTGACGGTTTCGTCCACCGAGACTTCGAGCTCGAACCTCCCGTCTCTGACCCGCGCCTGAATATATCGGTACATGGTGACGGTGTGAGCCACCGCGCGACCGTACTTGGCGGCCGCCCGCAACAGCTCTTCGCGACTCATGGTCTCCGGGCCACTGTCGAGCTCGATCATTCGATCCACATATCTCGCTTCGAGGTTTACTAGGGTGTCGTCGAGTGTGTCCCACGGCAGGGCTCGCACC
>JAIVTZ010000073.1:0-9084 GCA_049188105.1 Deltaproteobacteria bacterium
CCTGGGGGTCACGGTCGGAGAATCCCCCGAGTGGATGAGGCGCCGCCTCCTCAACTGCGGCGTGCGTCCGATCAACGTGGTGGTGGATGCCACCAACTACGTGCTCCTCGAGCTCGGCCAGCCGCTGCACGCCTTCGATCTCGAGCGCGTGCGCGGACGGCGGATCGTCGTGCGCCCGGCCGTTGATGGCGAGAAGCTCACGACCCTCGACGGTGAGGAGCGCGAGCTCGACCCGTCGATGCTGATGATCGCCGATGGTCAGGGGGTCGTGGCGCTGGCCGGGATCATGGGCGGTGGGGACTCGGAGATCCACGAGAGCACGACCGACGTGCTCCTCGAGAGTGCCCACTTCGACGCCCTGTCGGTGCGCCGTACGGCGCGCCGCCTCGGCATGCACACCGAAGCCTCGCACCGCTTCGAACGCGGCACCGATCCCGAGATGGCAGCGGTGGCATGCGATAGAGCCGCTGGGCTGATCGCCGAGCTCGCAGGTGGCCGGGTGTGCCGCGGGCGCATTGATGTTTACCCGCGGCCCTTCGAGACGCCGCAAATGGAGCTGTCGATCGCAGCGCTGTCGGCATTTACGGGTCTCGAGATCCCAGCCGAGCGTGCCGTGGAGATTCTCGAAGGGCTCGGGTTCGCCCCCGAGCACGTAGGTGATGTGGTGCGGGTGACGGTGCCCCCGTGGCGGGTCGACATCGACCGCGTGCCGGACCTCTACGAAGAGGTGATCCGCCACATCGGCTACGACGCGGTGCCATCCGAGCTGCCGGTCCTGCCGACCAACCCAGGCCGAAGGAACTTCAACTGGGAGCTTATCGACCGCGCCCGCGACGCTGCTGTGTCGGCGGGATTGGTCGAGGTCATGACCTGGAGTTTTATCGACCCGGAGACCGACGAGCTGGTGGCGACGCAACCCCTGTGTCCGGGGCCGTCGCTTCCGCTCGACAATCCGTTGGCACAGACCCAGGCCGTGATGCGACGGTCGCTGCTTCCCGGATTGCTGGCCGCAGCCAACACCAACTTCAATCAGGGCCAGCGGAGGCTTGCGATTTTCGAGCAGGGCCGGGTGTTCAGCCTCGTCGATCAACGACCGCAGGAGCACGAGCGGATCGCCGTGCTGCTCGCCGACGAGGTCGGAGAGCCCGAGGAGCGATTCGTGCGGCTCAAGGGCATCGTTGATGACCTGGTAAGGAGGATCGGCTTGCCGGGGGTCTCCTGGAAGCGTGGGGGGTCGCCGTGGTTGGACCCGGGTGCGGGCGCCGAGCTTCAAACCGCCGACGGCGCGACGATCGGTTGTGCCGGAATCCTGTCACGCGAGCTTGCCGAGCGGTGGGATCTCCGCCACGAGGCGGCGGTCGCCGAGCTCGACCTCGAGAGGGCGACAGAACCTCCGTTGTCCAAGTTCCGGCCCTTGCACCGTCATCCGCCGGTGGTGGTCGATGTCACGGTCGAGCACCCGGCTGACCTCAGCTATGCCGAGCTCCAGACGGCGGTCAACGATCTCGCCTCCGAGTGGGTGGAGGATCTGAGTCTGCTCGTTCGGTACCGGGATGAGAATGCGCTCGCCGGTTTGGTGCGTACCACCCTACGATTGGTCTACAGACATGCCGACAGGTCCTTGACCCAGGAAGAGGTCAACGAAGCTCACGAGCGTCTCCGCCGGGGTCTTGTCGAGAGGCTCGGCGTTGCTCTGGCTTGAGAGAGGAGAGGAACCGACATGGCGATGGATGCAGTGCTGAGACAGCTCGAGTCGAGGATCGAAGAACTGGTGGAGGCCTACGGCAAATCCCAGCAGCACGAGGCGGAGCTCGAAGCGCAGGTCGCCGATCTCCAGAGCCGGATCGACTCCGATTCACAGGCCGGAGAGCGCATGGCGCAGCTCGAAAAGCAGCGCGGCGAGCTCGGCAAACGTCTCGAGAAGGTGCTAAAGCTGATCGACGGCGCGCTGGCCAAGGAGGGCTAGTTCTCGTCCGGAAACGGCGCTTTTTGGCAATCTCGGCGTCAGGCTGCGGATTTTCTTGTGCGGCGTACAGGAGTACGCCTCCGCGCAAATCCTTGCCTTCCTTGACCTTGCACAAAAATCGCTCGTTTCCGCATCGAGAACCGCGCAGCCCCCATCCAGAGTTTCCGGATGGGAACGGGCTAGTCGCGAGCAGGCGTCGCGGCCGGAATGAGTGACCCCTCGATTCGGTCCGCCACCGCGGTGTGACCCAACCGCCTGAGCACCTGGGCACGCATGAGCTCGACCTCCGCGGTCTGGCCGGCGCTCTGCCAGCTGAGCCACAGGAGCTGAGCGGCGACCGTCGCCGCGAAGATCGCGACCACCCACCGCCGCGGCAGCCGCAAGACCAGTGAGGACGCCCAGCCGAGGGCGGTGACGGTCGTGGCGCCGATGGCGATCACGACGAAAATCGGGGGCACCCCAAGTGCCGCGCTGACGATGTTGTGCAACCCGACGCCGTCTGTGAGTGACGGCAACACGAGCTGCGCCAGGGGGGCTGTGAACTGGGGCGGGAAAAACGGGGTCAGCGCGATGCAGAATGCGGCGTTGACACCGGAAAGGGCGATGAGGATGGCGGCGAGACTGTTCCACCACCATTCGCCGCCGAGATTCACGAGCGCGTAGAGGACCGGGATCGCGAGCAGCGGCACGATCGGCACGAGGTGGCGGGCGGCGGCGCACCACCCGGCTTCCCAATCGACAAAGGCGGCGGCAAAGAGCACATAGATTGTTATCGCAAAACTCAGGGGGGCAACGTCCCTGAGGCCGCGGCGGCGGGCCATCCGCCACAGACCGAGCGGTGCGAGCAGGAGGATCGGGCTGAAGAATAAAAGCCCGCGTCGCGCGCTGAAGAGGACGCCCCACAGCGCCTCCAGGCTCGGCAGCGAGACACCGAGCACGCCGCGGGCGTGGATGGTCTGGAACTCGGTGTGGGCCTTGAAGGAGTACCCGGTGAGCCACGGCGAACCGAAGGCGAGTTGGTGGTACGACAGCGCCGGCAGCAGGCCGGCGATCGTCCCGGCCGCCGCCCAACACAGGATCCGCAGAGGGGTGCGGCGGGCGATCAACGCGCCGAAAATCACTCCCGCGAGGAGCACGGTCGGGTACTCGACGGTGACGGCGAATCCGGCCGCCGCGCCGCCCAGCAGGGCGTGCAGGCGGTGCGGTGGTCTCTCGGCGGCGCCGGGGCGAAGCAGCAGCACCCAGGCGACGGTGACCAGGACCGCCGCGGGGGCGTGGCCGAAGAACACCGTGGCATAAACCCACAGGGGCGTCGCAAGAGCAATAATGACGGCCAGGCCCGAGCGCCGCCGCGGGTCCGTTCCGGATAGGCAGGTGACGATCACGAACGCGAGGCCGGCAGTCGGCACGACCACCAGGAGCAACGTCAGCAGATGCCGCAGGGGCCAAAAGGCCGGAAGGTCGGTGTCCGGGACGGGGGGCAGCAGCGGGCCGAGGAACAGAGTGACGGGTGCGGCAAGGAACGACAGCCCAGGGGCCTTGTCCGAGTAGATGCGCCCGCCGCGGCGGGCGACATCCTCCGACAGCCCATAGACCAGCGCAACAGGTCCGATGTCGAGACGGGCACCGTCTGCTATCGCGACACCGAGCTCGATCCGGGCTAGCTCGTTGGGGTTTGTGGCGGGAGGCGCGCCGGCCAGCGGCAGCACGTAGAGCGCGAGGATGACCAGAAGCGGAACACCGATCCACCACTGGTTTCGGATCAGCGACATGACCGTACTCAGCCTCCCGGCGGGGGGACGATCGGACATTGTCGGCGAGTTCGACAGCGGCGGTACAGATGGTTGAATCACTATGACCGTTCGAGTTTACCCCGCACCGTGGTAGGAGATGGTTAGAAGAGCGAGGTAGACCGACGACGGACGGTCCCGAGGACGAAATAATTCCATTTGTGATGCTGTATACTCGATGTGGGAGGAACTATCTGATGACCACCGTCCGAGCCACTGTCGAGATCTTCGGCCAGCGGCTCGGTCTGCGCGCGGATGGCGATGAGGCACGGGTTCAGGAGATCGCGCGGTTCGTCGATTTCCGGATGCGCGAGGTGGCAGATCGAAGCTCGAGTGTGGACACGGTCAAGATCGCGGTCTTGACCGCTTTGAACATTGCTGACGAACTATTTCAAGAACGTGAAACGGATCAGGACAGTCGGCAGAAGAGATTGGAGAAGCAGGCCAAACGTCTCGTGACAAAGATCGAAGAGGCCATGGAGCCCGGCACGACCGGTAAGGAAAACTAGAACTCGGAGGTCCCTACACGGTTGGTGATGAGTGAAACTATCGCTGAACCAACACCTATTTGAGGGGTTGCCGGGTTCCTTCGTTCTGATGCCCGCCGCGAGGTAGGAGATGGACGGGGGACAGGCGCCCACCTGTGGTTTTGCAGGTTCAAATAGGCTTGCTCACACGGCCGATGCGGGGACCTCCACTTTATCCTCTTGAGACCACGGTCCGCTCCAGCTTGATGTCGGTTGCACTGATCGCTCCTTGACAAGGAGGTGCATCGTGGAACTACTACCGGTAGCAGCGGTCGGTCTGCTGCTGCTCGCTCTCATTGCTCTTGTGGTCGAGTGGGCCCTTTGGAGGCGCTCTCGCAGCGCAGCGGTCCGGCTCATTGCCAACGCCGAAAAAGAGGCGCGGCGCATTGTCGCAGCGACTGAGACCGAGGGACAGCGGATCCAGAAAGACGCCGAGATCCTCGCGCGGGAACGCCTGCTCGCGGCCCGTACCGAGTTCGAGCGGGAAACCAGGGATGTGCGGCTGGAGTTGACGGGTCTCGAGAACAGGCTCGAGGAAAAAGAGTCCGAGATCGATGGGCGGATCGAATCGTTGACCGAACGCGAGCGGACGGCCGAGACCTTGGAAGCGGAGATCCAGGAGCGAGAGGGTCGGCTCAGTACCCATGAGGAGGAGCTCAACGCGGCCATCTCCGAGCAGCGGGTGCGGCTAGAGCAGATCGCCGGTCTCACGGTCGATCAGGCCAAGGCCGAGCTCTTGCGGTCGATGGAGAACGAGGCTCGCATGGATGCGGCCAATTTGGTCAAGCGCATCGAGGACGAGACGAACGAGAAGGCCAAGGAGAAGGCGCGCCGCGTGATTTCGATGGCCATCCAGCGGATCGCGTCGGAGCACGTAGTCGAGAGTACGGTGTCGGTCGTCGATCTGCCTTCTGACGAGATGAAGGGCCGAATCATCGGCCGAGAGGGCCGCAACATCCGAGCTTTCGAACAGGCGACAGGTGTCGATTTGATCGTTGACGACACGCCCGAGGCGGTGATCCTCTCGTGCTTCGAACCGGTGCGACGTGAGATCGCGCGACTGGCGCTGGCCAAGCTGATCCAGGATGGGCGCATCCACCCCGGCCGCATTGAGGAGCTGGTAGCCAAGGTCCAGGGAGAGATGGAGGAGAAGCTGCTGGCCGACGGTGAGGCCGCCGCGCTCGAGGTCGGGATTCCGGATCTCCACCCCGAGCTCCTCAAGCTTCTGGGACGACTGCAGTTCCGCTCCTCGTACGGCCAGAACGCGCTCAAGCACTCGATGGAGGTCGCATGGCTCAGCCACCACATGGCAGCGGAGCTCGGCGCCGACGCCGCGGTTGCGAAGAGAGCCGGGTTGGTTCATGACATCGGCAAGGCGGTGGACCGTGAGATGGACGGAACTCACCTCGAGCTTGGCCGCGATCTGCTGCACAAGCATGGTGAAACCGACCAGGTGATCCATGCCATGGAGTGCCACCACGGCGACTACGATCCCCATTCGGTGGAGGCGGTGCTCGTGACCGCTGCGGATGCGTTGTCCGCAGCTCGCCCCGGCGCCCGTCGCGAGATCCTGCAAAACTACATCAAACGTCTCGAAAAGCTCGAAAGCATGGCTACCGACTTCAAAGGAGTCGAAAAGGCGTTTGCGATCCAGGCTGGCCGCGAGCTGCGAATCGTCGTCGAGTCGGGACGGTTGTCGGACGAGGATGCGATCTGGCTCGCCCGTGATCTCGCCAAGAAGGTGGAGGCGGAGCTCACCTACCCGGGCCAGATCAAGGTCACGGTGATCCGCGAGACGCGGGCCGTGGAGTATGCCCGTTGATCAAATTACTCTTTGTCGGCGACATCATGGGGTCGGCCGGCCGGCGAGCTCTTCGGAGCCATCTCGAACCGGTCGTCGACCGCGAAAACGTTGACTTCGTGGTCGCGAACGTCGAGAACGTCGCCGGTGGATTCGGAATCACCACGAAGGTGCTCGAGGAGCTTGACCCGCTCCCGGTTGACGTCTGGACCACCGGCAATCACGTGTGGGACAAGAAGGAGGGCGTGCCCCTCCTCGACGCCCACCCATCCCTGCTGCGCCCGGCCAACTACCCCGAAGGCAACCCGGGTCGCGGATGGTGTGTGGAGGAGACGGCCTCGGGTGTTCCAGTGGCGGTGATCAACCTCCAGGGACAGGCCATGATGCCGCCGATCGACAACGCGTTCCGGCGTGCCGATGAGGTGCTCGATGAGATCCGAGCTTCCCACCCGGATGTGCGCGTCATCCTGGTCGACATGCATGCCGAGGCCACTTCGGAGAAGCAGGCCATGGGCTGGTACCTCGACGGGCGGGTGACGGCGGTGCTCGGTACCCACACCCATGTGCCGACCGCCGATGAACGCATCCTCCCGAAGGGCACCGCCCTGCAGACCGACGTCGGCATGACGGGACCCTACGACTCGATCATCGGCATGCGGACGGAGAAGGTTCTCGAGCGGTTCCTCTTCAACACGCCCCGGCCCTTCGAGCCCGCCAAGCGGGGCGTCCAGCTACGGGGAGCGCTGGTGGAAGCCGACGAGGGGAGTGGACACGCCCTCTCCATCCGACGGCTGCGGGTCGACGTGCCGTGAGCCGATTCCCAGCGCCTCGCGAAACCCGGTGAGAAGCGCGGGATAGCCGTGTCCGGGTCCCGCCGACTACCGGCGCGGCTGTTGGTGGACCTTCCCAACTGGGTGGGCGACCAGATGATGGCGCTGCCGGCCGTCGACCGATTGGTCGAAGGCAACCGCAGCGGGGTGACGGTTCTCCACACGCGGCCGGCGATGATTCGACTCCTGGCGTTGGTCTTTCCCAGCGCCGTGGTGGTTGCCAGCCCCCGCAAGGCGGCGCCCCTGGCCTCCGCAGTCAACGTATGTCGCGGCCGTGGTCGCCACGACGTAGGCGTCACTCTGAGAAACGCCGCACGGGCAAAGATCCTGATTTCGCTTGCGGCCCGATGGACCCTGGGCAGCCGGGGCGAGGGCGCCCGGCTACTATTGTCGAAATCCTGTACGGCAGATCGCGGGAGGCACCAGATTTTCGACAATGACGCCATTCTGGAGACCCTCGGCCTCCCGGCCGTGGAAGCCTCTTGGCGGCCAGCGCTGCCGATCGAGCTTGCGCGGGAAGGCGAGGAGGCACTCAGCGAAGTCGGCATTTCGGGTGGGCCTGTCGTGGGCCTGGCGCCGGCCAGCGCTCGCGGTCGAGCCAAGCGTTGGCCGGCATCCCGTTTCGGGCGACTCGCAGCTGCGCTGGCTGCACGGGGACTTCAGCCGATCGTCGTCCTCGGACCGGGTGAGGAAAGTCTGGCCCGTGAGCTGTGCGAAGCATCGGACCGGCGGCTGCCGGTGGTCGGGCCCCGTCTCGATGTGGCCGGGCTCGCTGGGGTCATTTCGGGTCTCTCCCTGCTGGTGTGCAACGACTCCGGGCCGATGCACCTGGCGGCGGTCTTCAACATACAGACGGTTGCCATTTTTGGTCCCGGAGAACCCTCTCGAACGGGGCCAGTCGGCCACCACCACCGCGTGCTCTATCGAAGGGTCGAGTGCGCGCCCTGCGTGGCGCCGCAATGCCCTTTTGAGCACCATGATTGCGTGCGCACCATCTCGGTCGGTGAGGTCGAGGCCGCGGTGGTGGAGTCGCTCGGAGAACGTAAAATCGCGGTCGTCAACCCGTCCTAACCCGCTTATCTCACCGGGTTTCGTAGCGAGGGCGGCGAAGCGCAAGTACCCGCTGGGTTTGTCGCGAATCGGGCGACGCAGTCGTAGTTGCGCTACGTCGAGGAGCACGATTTGCGACAAGCACGGCGGGACGCCGCGATTCGCCGTCCGCAGCCGACACCCGGTGAGATATGCGGGTTAGAACGCCGGGTAACCCTGGGGTCATGTGGCGGGTACCTTGTGACTACCTATTGCAGTTCATATACCTTCACATTGTCGATCTTGATGGGCCATCCCCAGGATGCGATGGAGAGATAGCCTTCGCTCCTCATCCAATCCGGGGCCTTACCGGTAATCATCTGTTTTCCGTCAATCTCAACCTCGATGAAACCGTCGTTTTGAGAGATCTTGAAATGACTCCAGGATTTGGATTTGAAGGCGGAGCCCATGGTGTCGGCGACCGATTCCTTGTCTGCGAACAGGCTGATGCCGGAGTATTCGTGCGAACCGAGGCTCGCGCTGAACGACTGACCGCTTTCGTTGGTAAAGACGATACTGAGTCCCTCACCCTCGCTCCATCCGTCAAATTCGACCGAGACGTTCTTCAGGGGAATCTTCCTGATGAGTTCGACGGACCAGGAATCATCATCCGCATAGGGTGAGTACCAAAGTTTCCCATCAATCACCTCGAATTGATGTTCCTCCACATTCCAGTTTGTCGGCACGGCCTCCGCGTCACCGGAGAAATCGTCGGCGAATACGAGCCTCCAACCTGCCGCACCGGAGTTCGTTGTCGTCGTGCTGGGGACGTCAGAGAAGACCTCCAGAAGCCGACCAATCTGGGTTTGGGTCATCGTCTCGATGGGTCCGAATTCGTCGTCGTCGACAGTCGTCCACTTCTCTGCTGTGACGGTCCGTGGGTTTCCCTCAAAGAGCAGCGGGGTGACTTCAACCTCGCCCTCGAGGACGCCGATGATGTTCATGTCGGTGTCTGCGCCAAAAGCGACAAAGTACTTGGTCCCACGATCACTCGCGGTGCATGTGCCGGTCGACACGCTGAAGTCTATCGCCTTGTATCTTCTGTCAGGAACATTTTCGTGGTAGAAAAGGATATAGGGAC
>JAIVTZ010000073.1:9094-9531 GCA_049188105.1 Deltaproteobacteria bacterium
TAGGCCTCAACCGTGGTAAGAGAGTCAGATGATTTAATGGAAATCTTTATCTCGTAAAAGCCCTCCCCATCGACAAGGACTTCACCCACCTTTTTCCCCTTCTTGTAGACCCCCAACGTAACCTTCGTCTTCTCGTCGGTGTAGATCGTCCAGTCATCGCCTTCCAGCCACTGTCCCGCCTTGAGCTCGTCGTCCTCGAGCGCTTCCTCCACGCCCGGAATCATGCCCTCTGCCCAATCACCCTCCACCTTCTCTACCTTGACCTTGTCAAAACCCCGCATCTCGATCTTTCCGACGTACGCCGCCTTGTTGAACTGCGCATCGGTCACTGCTTCAATCGGCATCGTCTTACCGGCCAACACGGTTGGATCCTCGGTGCAGATCACGCGAGCCGTGACCTTGTAGCTCCCCGGCGCATCCGGCGGACTCCACCGCGT
>JAIVTZ010000074.1:0-9518 GCA_049188105.1 Deltaproteobacteria bacterium
ACGCCGCTGCTGGCTGAGGGATGAGGGCACGCTTCGCGACAAGCACAGCCGGACCCAGCGATTCGCCGCCCGCAGCAGACGCCCGGAGTGATACGCGGGTTAGACCTTGATGCGCTCCATTTTCGGGTCATACATGGGTCTCAGTGAAACATCGGCCGGGTACCTTTTGCCGGCGATGTCGATCTCCCACTCGCCCTCTTTGAGGTAGGCCTTGTTGATGGGCTCACCGGCTTCAATCATGGCCAGACCCACGGCGCCACCGAGGGTGAAACCGTAGCTTGCCGCGCGGATATAGCCGACCGCCTTGTCGTTTCGATAGATGACCTCGGCGTGGTAGAGCAGCGGCTCGGGGTCCTTGACCAGCACCTGCAACAGGCGCCGGTTGAAGGCGGGCCCTTGCGCTTTCTTCTCGACGCAATAGGCCTTGCCGAGAAAGTCCGGCTTGTTCAAATCGACGACGAACCCGAGACCGGTCTCGTAGGCATCGTCGGTGTTGTCGATGTCATGACCGTAGTCGCGATAGGCCTTTTCCATGCGCAGGCTGCCCAGGGCCTTCAGCCCGGCGTGGCGCAGACCGAAGTTTTTGCCCGCCTCGACCACGCGGTCGTAGACGTGCACGGCTTGCTCCGATGGGATGTTCAGCTCGTAGCCGAGCTCGCCGACATAGGTGATCCGGTTACACATCAAGCGCGCGAACCCGATGTCGATCTCGCGCGCGGTGCGGAAGGGGAAGGCCTCGTTGGACAGATCCGCCGAGGTGATGGATTGCAAAAGCTCGCGCGATCTGGGGCCTTGCACATTGAGCTGGCCGATGCCGCCTGTGATGTCGGTGACAAAGCAGTGCGCGTCGTCGGGGATGTGGCGCTTGATCCAGGTCTCGACGTGGCGGTGCATGGTGTCGGTGACCACCACGATGAAGCGCTCCTCCGTCAGCTTGGTCACGGTGATGTCGGCTTCCACCTTGCCGCGCTCGTTGAGAAACTGGGTATAGGTGATGGTCTCGACCGGGCCGTTGACGCTGTTGGCCGAGATGTAGTCGAGCACTTTTCCGGCGTCGCGTCCCTGCACCAGGAATTTTCCCATGAACGTCATGTCCATGGCGATGACGCCCTCGCGGCATGCCGTGTGCTCCGCTTCCCAATAGGGGAACCAGTTCTGACGTCCCCAGGAGAGTTTATCGACCTTGGGTTCGGAACCTTCCGGCGCATACCAGGCCGGGCTTTCCCAGCCGCTCACGTCGGTGAAGTAGGCGCGCTGGTCCCTCAAACGATCGTGGAACGGCGAGCGCTTGCAGTCGCGCGCGGTCTGCGGCACGCGGGTGGGATAGTGGCGCCGGTAGACCAGTCCCAGCGTTTCGACCACCCGTGTTTTGCGGTATTCGGGGTTGCACTGATAGGGGTGGAAGCGATCGAGGTTGATGCCGGTGATGTCCGCGCCCGGGTCGCCGGTGGTGATCCACTGGGCCATGATCTTGCCGAGGCCGCCTCCGGTGATGATGCCGATGGAGTTGAGCCCCGCGGCGACGAAGTAGTTCTGAATCTCCGGCGCCTCGCCGAAGGCCACGCCCATATCGGGCGTGAAGCTCTCCGGGCCGCAGAACAACATCTTGAGGCCGGCCTCCTGCGAGACGGGAATGCGGCTCATGGCTTTTTCGAGGAAGGGCGTCATGCGATCCCAGTCGGGCGGAATCTCGCCAAAGGAGAAATCATCGGGGACGCCGTTCACCTTCCAGGGGGCGCAGACCGGCTCGAACAGGCCAATCATCAGGCCGCCGCCTTCCTCTCGGTAGTAGCCGTGACAGGAGGGGTCCTCGATGATGGGAAGCTCGCGTGTCATTCCCTCGATGGGCTCGGTGATGAGATAGTAGTGCTCGGTCGACTGGTTCGGGATGCATACGCCATTGAGGGCACCAAGCTGTCTGGCCCACATGCCGGCACAATTGACCACGAACTCCGCCTCGATGTTGCCCTCTGTGGTGGTCACGCCGGTGGCACGGCCGTTGTGGGTGGTGACGCCGGTGACCGACACACCCTCGACGATCTTCACGCCCTTTTGGCGCGCTCCTTTGGCCAGGGCCATCGTTGCGTCCACGGGGTTGACGCGACCGTCTTGCTTCAAGTAGAAGCCCGCCTCGATGTCGTCCACCCTGGCCAGGGGGAAGAGCTTCTTGACCTCGTCGGGGCCGATCTCCTCGACG
Source organism: Deltaproteobacteria bacterium (assembly GCA_049188105.1). Taxonomy (GTDB): domain Bacteria; phylum Acidobacteriota; class Thermoanaerobaculia; order Thermoanaerobaculales; family Sulfomarinibacteraceae; genus Sulfomarinibacter. Next base: position 2,198 of record JAIVTZ010000074.1, read on the forward strand.
TCGTTGCCGCACATCCGGTTGAAAGCCGCTACCCGGCGATACTCTTCCACGCGGTCCTTATCCACGGCCAGCTCGATGAAGCCCAAGGGCTCAAAGCCGGTGCCAAGGCCGGTTTCCGCCTCGAGGCGCCCATAGAGATCGCGCGTGTACATGCGCATCTCGACCGAGGTCTCCGAGGTCGAACCAAAGGTGGTCATCAGGCCAGCCGCGTGCCAGGTCGTGCCCGAGGTCAACTGGTGACGTTCCAGCAAGACCACGTCCTTCCAGCCCATGTGAGCCAAATGGTAGGCCACCGAACATCCGATAACGCCACCCCCCACGATCACGACGCGGGTCCTTCGAGGCAACTCCTGGTTGGTCAATACAACTCCCTTGTTTCTTCTCCCGGAGACGTTGGGCGTCGGCGCTACCGGGGAAGCCGGAACCGCGCGTCGTCGAGGTCGGGATCGAGCTCGATCTTTTCGACGACGATCCTGAGGACCTGGGGCCGGTCCTTGGCGTGGGTCTCGATGAGGTGCGGGAAGACGAGCCCGCCCGTTTCCCGGAAGTCCGAGAACGTGTTTTCGAGCTGCACGGGGCGCCCCCGGATCGTCCGCGTGACGTCGGAGCGGACGATTTGGCGCGACGCGACGTCGATATAGTCGTAGCGGATCGCACCATCGGTGAGCGTCAGCTTGAGCTTGAAGGCCTCTCCGCCGGGAAGCGTCTCACGCCCGACGAGCTCGACTAAGTGCCCCTTCTCGCGCCAGTCGACGAGAGGGCCTTCGATGTCCCGCTGGTCGGCCCCCGCCGCCATGTCGGTCTCCGGCGTCGTCGCCTGGGGTTCGAACTGACCCTGCAGAGGCGCGACCTGCCAGCCGGTCTCGCCATCGTGCGCGAAGACGCTCGTCGTCCCCTGGGAGGAGAACTCGAGCCGGAAGAGACCGGGCCGCTTGATCTCGCGGACCACCCGCGCGACCCTTCCGCCACTCGCGGTCGCCGTCCCGGTCTCCCGGATCGAGCTCAGAGCCTGGATCCGCTCCTTGCCCCCACGGGCGGCGAGATTCGAGGCGACGATCTCATCGACCGGCGATGGTGAGGAGCACGCCGCGAAGAGCGCGCCGAGGAGTGGGAGCGCTTTCAAGTAACGCCTCATGGGTGCCTCCCGATTCATCGCCGCGGTCGCGACGGAGAGGGCCAGTACGAAGGCCCGTGCCCCCAGCCCCAGTAGATCGAGTTACGTTGCCGAGCCAACTCGCGCTCAGCTTCCTTCTGCTCCTTCTCCGCCTTCTGCTCGGCCTCGATGGCCTGGATCTCGGCATCGTTCGCCTGGCGATCCGCCTCCTGGCGGGCCTGCCGGTCCGCGAGGATCGCTTGCCGCTCGCCCGGGGTCATCCACTCGTTCTCGAACTCCACGTAGCCTCGGGCAAGATAGCTCTCCTCCTCGGTGACCCATCTCCCGTCGACCTGGACCCGGCCGAGCGCGCGGTTCGCTTCCTGGTCGTCCGGCAGGATCGCGACCACCTGCGAGTAGGCCTTCCACGCTTGGCTCGAGAGCGCTCCGCCCGTTGCCCACCGTGCCAGCTCCCGCCACGCCTCGGCATCGCCGGCGGGAATGCTCGCGGCTCGCGCCCGATACTCCTGGAGTGGCGAGATACTCTTTTCGATGTTGACAACATTCGACATATTCGCCGTGATGGTCCCACCCCCGCCAATATCGACCGTCACTGAGTCTTCCGACTGCGTGATGATCTCGCCCGTGATCTGGCCGCCCCCCCGTAGGTAGACGTCGTCTGCGAAGACAGGAACGGCCGCCAGAGCGATAGCGATGATCACGATTCCTCGCTTCACTCCTGCCTCCCTCTTAGCGGCCCTTACCGGCACCCAGTGTGGACGCCGCGTCTGGAACAGGAATCCCATTTCCACGATGGGAGTCTAGCACCGCACAGGTGACACATTTGGTGCCTCCCTTCGCATGAAACGGTGCCAAGTGATACATGGCACCCATGATGCTGGCGCCTCATCCGGGTCATCCTACCGACGCGCGATGCGCGATCCGTTGCCCGGCTCGGTACGCCCGCCGCATCACTCGTGCTTCCTTGCCCTCCAGACACCGCACCAGGCTGTCGGTGTAGACGATCCGCGCGACCACCCTACCGTCGAGTCGTTGCGGAAGGGCGCCGAGGGCTGACAGCGCGAGCCGAGTCTGACCGGTGAGCACCGTGAAGGGGAACGGCAGCGTCGACGCCGTGACCAACACGTAGCCCGTGCCACGCATGCTCTCGTACCTGGGCCCAAAGCGCTTCACCTCACGACGCAGAATGCGCAGCTTGTCGAGCCGCCCGAGCCGGTGGAAGTTGGACGCGCCGTCCGGGTTGTAGACGGCAAGGCCGTTGTGCCGGTCGAAGAAGGTCTTCATGAGCCCTGACATACTGCCGACGTAGACCGGGCTTCCCAGCACCACCGCATCGGCGTCCCGGAGCTTTGTGAACAGGGCTTCGAAGTCGTCGTCGTGGAAGCAGGTGCCCTCCCGGTAACAGGACCAGCAGCCGATGCAGTGCTCGATCTCATGGTCGTAGAGGTTGACCAGTTCGGTGGAGGCGCCGGCGTCGGCCGCACCCTCGAGCACCCGACTGCACATCCGGCTCACCAGACCGTCCCTGATCGCGGTCCCGACAAAAGCAACGACGTTGATCATCTATTACACCATGGCCGGATCGAGAGCCTCAGCCTTGCACGCTGTCGAGACGTGGAGTCTCAGTGCCTTCCGCTGAGTGTAAGGCCATCGACCCGCGAGAAATGTTTCACGTTCCTGGTGAGCAGGATTCCCTCACACCCGCGATTGCAACCCCGGCAGAATGGCCCGGGAGGTGATGCGACACAAAAACGACCGCTGAGTTACGATTGCGGCTGGTTTTGGTGAATAGTTCGGGCTGAGAGAAAATCCTGCAGACGCGCAGCGGGAGGTTTCATGGAGGTTGTCATGCGGCGGACGATCGCGATTCTTGTGATGTTGTTGCTCTCGGGGATAGTGGCTGCTGAAGATCCGGCGCCGACTCTAGCTTCCGATCCACGGGTCGAGGATGCGGTGGCAGCGTGGACGGCCTGGGTCGAAAACGATCTTGGCGAATCCGGGGTCCCGGCCACGTCATTCGCGTTTGTCCACAAGGATGAGCTTCTGGCGTCGGGAGGGATCGGCCTCGCGGACCCTGCCATCGGCAAACCGGCCGATGCCGACACCCTGTACTCCATCTGCTCGATCTCGAAGCTCTTCACCTCGATCGCCATCATGCAGCTTCGTGATTCAGGCGAGTTGGACCTCGATGACGGCATTGGCGCCTATGTGCCGTGGTTCGAGTCGTTGACGGATGCCCACCCCGACGATGAGCCGATATCGATTCGAAACGTCCTGTCCCACTCCTCGGGTTTGCCGAGGGAATCGGATTCGCCCTACTGGGCCGGCCCGGACTTTGATTTCCCAACCTCCGAGCAGATTCGCGAACGCCTGCCTTCGCAGCAGACGCTCTATCCCTCCGGCCGCTACTTCCAGTACTCCAATTTGGGGATGGCGTTGCTCGGGGAAGTGATTGCCACCGGCGCAGGTCGTTCCTGGTCGGACGTTGTCCACGACGACATTCTTGTGCCGCTGGGGATGAACGACACCTTCACCTCGGTCCCCGAGGCCCACGAGACCGGTCGTCTGGCTGTCGGTTTCTCGGCCCGCCGGGGCAGTGCTGAACGCGAACGGTTGGCGCTCTTCGATGTGGAGGGAATCGGGCCGGCGGCGGGTATGGCATCGACCGCCAACGATCTCGCAACGTTTGCACGCTGGCAGCTCGGTCTGCGCGCCGACGGAGGCGATCAGGTGCTGCGGGCGGCCACCCTGCGAGAGATGCAGCGGGTCCACTGGGTCGACCCCGATTGGAAAACCACCTGGGGGCTGGGCTTTTCGGTGGTCAAGCGGGACAAATTAACGTGGGCGAGGCATGGCGGGGGGTGTCCGGGTTACTACACCGAGTTTGCCATTCTGCCGAAAGAGGAGCTCGGAATCGTCGTGCTGACCAACGCGATCCGATCCAATGTTTCGCTGTACGCACGCAAGGCGGCGGCGGTCCTCGGCCCTGCGGTCAAAAAGGCTGGTAGCGATTCCGAGGACCTCCCCGATCGGAACCCGGATTTCGACCGTTACATCGGGGTCTACGACACGGTGTGGGGTCGAAACGCCATCGTTCGCTGGAAGGACGGTCTGGCGGCGGTGTCGCTGTCGAATCGGGCGATCGATACCGACGATTGGATTTCGCCGCTGAAACACGTCGATGGCCATGTCTTCCGGAGGGTGAGAAAAGACGACGACAGCCTCGGTGAAGAATGGGTTTTCGCAGTCGACGAGGACGGTGTGGTCGTTTCCGTCACCTCGCACAGCAATCCGGCGACCCGGGTGCGGTAGGGGAGGCAGCACCGATTCTGCGCCGACGCGGCGAGAGATCAGGCACCGATAGAAAAACTCTTTTTTCGCCTCGCCGCCGCTTACGGAGCGTGTGAAGCGCGTCTTTCTACAGCAAAGTGCGGTTTACGGAACCATTTGTCCTCCGTTGAACGAAACAGGATCAAGACGTGCGGGCGGCCCGCCCGCACATCGCCGATGCCGGCCCGGGGCCGTTTTGAAGTTCGATTTTGAATCCTGCACGAGGCTCGATTGATTAGGAACTGTCGAACTTTCTTGGGCGTTGCGCGATGTGTGGGGTTACCGGTCAGTCACGGTCACGGCGCCATCGCCGGCGATCGACACGTTCCAGGTCAGGGTCGAGGCGGTCGACCCGAGAGCGTCGGTGACGGTGAGCGCCAGCCGGTGGTTGCCGGGGCGGACCTTGAAGCCGACATCGTAGGTAATGTGATTTGGAGTCGTCGGCGACACCGCCTCTCCGGGCAGCTCGAGCGGCAACTCAGACTGCTGGATCGGGGTCGAGGCGCCCTCCTCGTCCTCGAGGTAGAACGCGAATTCGAGCCGGCCCTGAAACCGGTCACCGCCGACGGGCACCATCGTCAGCGGACCAATCGGGATACGAACCGCGGTCTGGACAACCCGCCGCCGGCCAGCACGCTTGGCGGTGGGTTTGAACTCGACCGTGATGCCGAGCGGATTGGTGGTCTCGCCGAGGATCATCGCGATCTTGGTCTGAATCGCGGCCGAGCCCTCGTCGGTCGTCAGAGTGTAGTTGTCGCGGGAGCGGACCTTCACCCCGTCTCTGAGCACCCGGACCTTGATGTCCCGCGCCTTGTCGTCGGGCTCGTGATCGGGTGTGAAACCGAGGGAGTAGGCGGTGTCGAAATCCTGCCGCACCTCGTCGAGGGTCTCGTCATTCGGTCTGAAAATGATGCGGCCGCCGGTGTTGAGGGCGAACTGTTGCATGCTGTCGGAGTAATTCGCGTCGCGCACGAAATCGATCTCGATGTCGACCATCTGAGTGGTCGAGACTGCGGACGAAGACATCGACAGCGGGTTCCCCACAACGCCGCCGTTGTTCAGCACGTAGAGGGTGACGCGGCGCGCGTTGGCGAGATTGGTCATCTCCTCGATCTCGCGTTTGACGCTGTAGCGGTTGGCCTCGAACCGATAACGGATTCCACCGTCCAGCCCCGAGTACCGCCGCTCATAGATAGCGTAAAGAGACTCACCGGGCCGGGCCGCGATTCCATCGCCCACGAACAGCAGCGAGCGGCGGCCCGGGAGGCCGGCCATCGAGGCGATGACCGTCCCGAGGTGGGCGAGCATGATCCGGCTGCGGTGCCGCAGCTGCCGGGCATAGAAGTTGACCTCATCCCAGATCAGCTCGGGTTCGTTGCATTCGACCTCCATGCAGCGGAGGAGTCGGTTGAACTCCGCCTGGGTTTCAAAGGTCGACGCACTGGTGTGGTCGATAGTCTCGAGAGCGGCGGCATGGACCTCGAAATCGTCGCCAAAGTCGGAGAGGATCTCGACCCGCGCGTCGTAAGCCGCGATCATGATGCGGTCGCCCTCCGCGAGCCTTTCTTCGATCAGGGTCCGGAGGGAGGCCATGACCTCCTGGCTCCGTCCCGGCAGGAGGTTGGTGTGGTCGACAAAGACCACGATGTGGCGCGGCGGCGGCGGTACCTTGACCACCTCGAGGGCCAAGGTTTCCGGCTCGGCTCGCGCCTCGTCGGGAGAACGCGGGGCATAGAAGTTGCTGATCTCCATCGGCCGGCCCTTGACGATGAGCTGGAAATCTTCGCGCTCGAGACCGTAGACCGGACGGCCCTGGCGGTCGACCACGAAGACCTCGACGTTGACCACGTCGACCCGGACGCTGTCGATGAAAACCCTGTCGGTCGGAGGCTTCTCCTGGGCCGTCGCGAAGACGGCGGAAACCAGAATAATAGCCGCTAAATGGACGTGAGCGATTCTCGGCACGATCAATACGATAACAGTACGAGTGATCACGAACGGGGTGAAATAGCGGCAACGGTGCCAGGTTCCAAGATCCTAAGATTTGAGTTGCGATGGTTGGTACGATGAGGCTCGAAGGGGAGAGGCGGCAGCCCGATCAAGGTAAAGACCTTAGGTTCTTGGAACTTGGCACTGATGTCATAATGCCCCAGACGGGGAGCAGATCCTGAGCCTCCCCACGGAGCACCCATGCTCACAATGCGACATTCTGAACGTGGCGGCCATGCGGGTCTACCCGACACCATAGTGGAGCTGCATTGTGGTTAGCGGATGGGCGCCACTCGGCGAGAAGGCCGGCGTGCTGGTGTACCAATGCGCACCTCTTTGACAGCGGAGTCGCTGCCAAAAGCGTTGCTCACCACGAGTGTCACGGTCTTTCTTCCTGAGGTCGTGTAGGTGTGACTGGGATTTTTTTGTTGGCTTGTCTGACCGTCTCCGAAGTCCCACAGCCAGCTTGTCGGCTCACCTGTTGACTCGTCGCTGAAACGCACCTCGTCGCCAGGTCGCGGGTGGGCAGGAGTGAAGCTGAAACTCGCAGTTGGTTCTTCAAGATCGGCTTCATAGTTAATCGTCAGCCTTGGACGGCTGGATGCTGTGCTGTTTTCCCGGCTGTTAAAACGCTTCGCACTGCCTGATGTCGGCGAGTCGACAACGAGCACCCAACCAAAGTTGCTCGAAGGGTCTTCAAGCCAGTCTTGGACGTCGGCAACCATCTCAGGAGTGCTTGAGTACGAGTAACTGCCTTCGTTTGCGACCTGCAGCGTAGCGCTCGCCGATGGTGCGAAAGAGGCGCCGGACGTCGTCCAAAGAGTTTCGGAGAACTCCCGATGTATCCAGGTGACGTCGCCTGCCGCCGCCGTTATACCGCCTCCTTCT
>JAIVTZ010000075.1:0-9458 GCA_049188105.1 Deltaproteobacteria bacterium
AAAACTCAAAACTAGATTTACACGTCTGGCATCGGCACTCACTGGGTTGGGCCGAAGCGGTCGAGGATGATGCCGATGAGATCGGTCGTGGCGTGGTCCTTGGGGTCGCCGCAGATGGCCGTTCGACCGCCGTAGGCCGCCACGGCCTCTCGCTCCGGTACCGTGTCGACTGTGTAGTCGGTGCCCTTGGCGTGGACTTGAGGCTTCAGCATCTCCAGGACCGGCGCCACCGAGGGGCTGTCGAAGAGGCAGATGCGGTCGATCATCCACAGGTGGGAGAGAATCTCCACCCTTTCGGCCTCGGGGATGATCGGTCGCAGCACTCCTTTGCTGAGCCGGACGGAGAGGTCGGAGTTGACCGCAGCAACCAGTCGGTCGCCGAGGGCGGCCGCAGCTTCCAGATACCGCAGATGTCCGACGTGGAGCACGTCGAAGGCGCCGTTGACCAGCACCACATCGAGGCCCCGATCCTGCCACTCCCGGCATTCCTCGGCGAGTTCGTCGATCGTACGCGCCTTGGCCCGAGGTTCGGTCATCAGGTCCCCGAACGGGCAGCCGCCCTGCGGAGCTCGTCGGCAGAGACGGTGGCCGTGCCGAGCTTCATCACAACCAGGCCGGCGGCGATGTTCGCGAGCCGGGCGGCGTCCAAGGGTTTGGCGCCGGTTGCCAGGGAAGCCGTAAGTACCGCGAGCACGGTGTCGCCGGCGCCGGTGACATCGGCCACCTCGTCGGCTCCAAAGACCGGAATGTGGACGGGACCTCGATCGGCCTCCACCAGGGTCATGCCGTGGTTGCCGCGGGTGGCGAGCACAAAGCGCGCGTTCAGCGCCAGCCGCAGCTCTTCGGCAGCGGCGGCCACCTCGGCGTCCGAGATCAGGCGCCGGCCGCAGTTGGCCTCCAATTCCTCGAGGTTCGGGGTTGCGCCGTCGATACCGCGAAAGCTGCCGATCCGGTATCTCGAGTCGAGACAGAGCCACGGGCCCTGCGGGACCGCGCTGGGGCGATGTCGAAGATCCTCGGGTCGGACGCACCCGTAACCGTAATCCGAGATCGCCAGCGCTCCGGCCGATCGCATCTCCTCGAGAAGGTGCTCGCGCAGCTCGGCCCTCCAACCACCCTGCTCAGGGAGTTCATCCTCGATGTCATAGCGGGCGACCTGGTGTTTGAGAGACGACGGGCCGCCGCCGAGGATGCGGACCTTGGTCGGCGTCCTGAAATCCGGCACGGTGACGATGTGTCGAGTATCGACCCCTCCCGCTGCGAGCGCCTCGGAAAGCGCACGGCCCGGCTCGTCGTCGCCGACCGCGCCGACCACCGACACCGACGCCCCAAGCGCTGCGAGGTTGGCGAGGGCGTTTGCGCCGCCGCCGGGGACGTCGCGTTGCTCCTCGTGTCGGAGGATGATCACCGGCGCCTCGCGGGAGATCCGCTTCGGGGTACCGAGGATGAATCGGTCGAGCACCAGATCGCCGTAGAGCGCGACCCGGGTGTCGGCAAACCGGTCGATGATTTCGAGAAGCTGGTCGGTGTCGCCCATGGTGCCGCCGAGTGTATCGTAACTCCCGTCTCAGGCTCCGGCTCCGCGCCCGCCGTCCGCGGTCTGCGACGGTGCCCGTGCAGTCATCGCGTTTCCGTGCTTGTGCTCCGGCGAGGCGCTGCCGCGGGAGGAGCCACCTTTGACATTGTTTGCCCGCAGCCCCCTGGCGAAAAGAAGGATCAGGGCTCAAACAATGTCAAAAATGGCACCTCCGGTGAACGCGCCCTTGCAGCCTCGCGACGAGGCCCTCCGCAACAGCGCCACGCCGACTGGGGGCTCCGGGAGGAGGATGCAGATTGGGGACGGCAAATCCGAAATCCGAAATCCGAAATCCGAAATTCAAATCACCGCCCCCTGCACGTGATGCCGTTCCCCTTCCATGTGGGTCTTGAGAGCCGTGACCGCCCGTTCCCACTCCGCCCGGTTCACGCTACGGTCGATGTCGTGGAACTCGGCGCTTCCGGGTATCCGGTGGGCGGGGTGGTACTGGGCGAGCAGTGAGATCGCCACTCTTGGCGACAGGTCCTGCGAGATCCACTCGAGGTTCTCCTCGATGCCGGCGAGACCATCCGGGAGCACCAGCATGCGCACCAAGAGACCGCGGCGGAGCTCGCCCTCGGGGCCGAGATCCCAGGCGTCGCCAACCTGGCGGTACATCTCAGCCAAAGCAGCGCGCGCCCTCTGTGGATAGTCCTCGATCCCCGACAGGCGGCAGCCGGCGCCGGGATCGGCGTACTTGAGGTCGGGCATGTAGATGTCGACCACGCCGTCGAGGAGGCGCAGCACCTCCACTGAGTCAAATCCGTTGGTGTTGTAAACGATCGGAAGCTCGAGCCCGCGGCGAGCGGCGACCGCCAGCGCCCGCACCAGTTGCGGGACCTGGTGCGAGGGCGACACCCAGTTGAGGTTGTGGCACCCCCGGTCCTGGAGGTCGATGAAGATCGTCGCCAGCCCTTCGGGCGAGATCTCGCACCCGACGAAGTCCTTCGGCCGCTGCGAGATGTCGTGGTTCTGGCAGAAGGCGCAGCGCAGGTTGCAGTTGGCGAGAAAGACGGTGCCCGATCCGCGGCGGCAGGAGATCACGGGCTCCTCGCCGTGATGAGGGTTCCACGACGCCACCACCGCCTCGGCGCCGGTGGCACAGGTGCCGAGCTCGTGTCTTCGATCGACTCGGCACTCCCGAGGACACACCGTGCAGTCCGAAAGCAGAGCGTCGAGCTTTCGCACCCGCTCCTCGAGCTCTCCGCTCCGCGCGAGCCGAACATAGCTGGCGCGCCACGTTTTCATACCGGCGTTCATTGCTGATCCATGATGCCAGATGCCGGATACCAGATGCCGGATGCCGGATGCCGGATGCCGGATGCCGACAGCGCACCCTTCCCATGGGATGAGTGGGCGGATCTGGTATCCGGAATCTGGTATCCGGTATCTGGTATCCGTTGGGCGGAACTCAAAACTCAAAACTCAAAACTGAACCGCATCCTCCTCGATCGGCAGCGTGCGCTCGACGGGTATGAGTTCTCCACGATGCCAGAGGAAGACGCGCCGGTCGCCGGCAATCTCGAAGATGGCCGGGTCATCCGGCTCGGCTTGGATGAAGAGCAGTTCGGCGCTGGCATCGAGATCCATCATTCGTGCCGCCATCGCCCAGTCCTGCCACCGATCGGGCGGCAGAATGACCAGCCCCCGATCGAGCGCCCGCTCCGCGATCTGTTGCTCGAGCGATCCGTCGACCCCGTTGTAGCCCCGATAGAGGGCGAGCCGGCGGGGGAGGACGGCCGCCGCCGAGAAATTCAATGCCAAGAACAGGCTCACCGCGATCAAGGCGGAGAGCCGATTCTCGGCCCGCCGCTCACCGACTCCGAACCGCGCCAGCTCCTGGAATCCACGTGCAGTGAGCAGAAAAAGGGGCGCGAAGATCTCGAAGTAGTATCGCGGGCCGAAGCCGTGCAATCCGTGGCCGCGGGTCGCGAGATGGGCAACCATCACGGCGACCACGATGGCGGCCAACAACCGGTCGGTCGGTCGGGCTCGGCGCAGCATGAAGGGCAGAAAAGAGAATGCGAAGACGAGGGCCAGAGCCGCCGGACCGTGCATGACATCCCACCCCCAACCGAAGATGGCGCTGCCACTGGAAACGATCAGCGCGTCGAGGTTTTGAAGGCCGAATGGGAAATTGGCTGCGGTGTACATCTTTTCCCCGACCAGGCTGTAGGGGAGGGTGATAAGGCTGCCGGTGATGAGGTGGTTGGCGACCAGGGCCGGCGCCGCGGCGATGAGCACGCCCGCCCCGGCGCCGACGAGACGAACGCGTGCCGCGGCACGATCGCGGCCGACCAGAAGATCGAGCAGAAGCACCCCGGCGAGCGGAATGACGAATGCAACCGCGGTCAGCGGCCGGATGCCGAAGGCGAAACCTGCGGCGACGCCGGCGAGGGCAGCAACCTGCCACCCGCGGCGACGGCGTGAGACGAGCGCCAGCCACAGGGTGGCGAGGAGAAGGGTCGATGCCGCTGCATGAGACAGCATGCTGCCGAAGATCAGGCGCGCCATCGGCGAGATCAGACCGAGGACGGCGGCGGCGAGGCCGAGGACGGGGCCGTTCAGCTCGCGTCCGGTGAGGTAGAGGAGCAGGATGTACAGCCCCCCGAGGAGCGGCGCCACCAGCCACGGCGCCCCAATGGCGAGGCCGACCGCGAGCAGCAGCGGCCAGCCCGGGGGGTAGTGGGCGAGCCACCGGTTTTCCACCACGTAGGTGTACGGCACCGCCAGGAAATCCTGGATCGGTGACACCTCACCCGACAACGAGCCGTCAAGCAGCCATCTCGCCTGCATCAGGTAGACCAACGAGTCGGGAGTGTGGGGCAGACCCTCGAGCACGGATCCCGCCACCCAGCCGGAAGAAAGCACCGCGGCCACGGCGATAACGATGACCAACGGCGCGGCTCGCCACCGCCGAGAAGCGGCGGGTATCGGGGCCAGAAACGACACTCTGTCGAGGGCGCTGAAGAGAGCGATCAGCAGAGCGGCCGCGGCCGCTCCACGCAGCAGCGTCGCCAATATCGCACCGAGATCCGCGGCCGGGGTCGGATCGATGCTGGTTGTCGCGAGGGTGGCGCCATCGGCATCGCGGATGAAGCAGTCGTTGTTGATCAGACCGCGGCGGATGGCGACCGAGGAGGTGGGTGCGCCGGCGAGAATTAGATTCAGATCACTGAGGAATCGACCACGAAACGAAACCCGCACCGTGAACGGGCCGGCCACGTCGATGCTCTTCCGCCACACCGTGCCGGCGACGGCGCCGTCATCGAGCTCCCAGTCGCCGAGGGGAACGGGTTCTCCATCCGGCACCCGGAAACGACGGGGAAGGCGCTCGCTCATCACATCGCGGCTGCCGGTCGAGACCACGATGTGGTAGCCGCCGGGCGGATCGATGGAGTCTGCGGCCCGGATCTCGATCGCGGTCAGACGATTGACCACCATCGGTGCGGAGAGGGAGGTGCCGGCGACGTCGAGGTGTACTCGTCCGCCGTCGGAGTAGATCTCGACCTCGGTTCTCCGGTCGACGACGCCGGCGACGAGCCACAGGAGGATTGCCGCGATCATCCACACCACGGTATTCCTCAACTGCCTCAGACCGACCCCCCACGTTTGGATGTCGTAATCGCCACCGAATATATGCCAACCACCCATTTTGGACCGAAAAGAACGCGAAGATCGCAAAGACCTCGCAAAGTTGTTTTTGATTTTCGGAATCTCAGACCTGAGATGAGTGATTCTCGCCGGCGATCCGCTCCTCTCAGTCGCGAAAGACCACTCGTTGGATCTCGTGCAGCATGTACAGGAGCCGCAGCATCCACTCCTCGTCTTTCTCCCGCCGGACCAGCTCGGCCACGGTGATTTCTTCCTCCTCGATATTGCGGAGGATCCGCTGCTGGCGGCCTGAAAGCTGGAGGTCGGCTGGGATCTCTCCCGGAAGGCGCAGCACCTTCTGCTGTGACCTGCCCTCCATAAAGCGCCGAATCACCACCAGCGGCATGCGTTCCTGCACGCCCTCGTGGATCAGGGTGTGGGACCGCAGGTTGAGCGGCAGACCGGTGTCCGGAACGGGCGTATTCTCGTAAAACTGGAACGAACCGGTAATCCAGCTGAAGAGGTCGAGGATACGGTCCCGGACCTGCCCCCCCATCTGTTGGAAGAGGATGTTCGGCGTACACGCGTCCAGCGCCAACAGGGCTTCGGTGAATCGGAGCCCTTTGCGGGCCGCGAAATCGAGGGTCTCGCCGTGCTGCTCCCGCGACAGGATTCCGCCCGCGACCAGTTGTTCGCCGAAAAGCTCCGATTCGACGTTTGAGGTGGCGAAAACCGGATTGCCGTTTTCGAGATTGATGGACTTCCTGATCGGGTCGTGAATGAAATCGATGACCCCGGTGGATCCGGATTCGTTGATCTGGTGGAGCAGCCGGCACAGCGACACCTCGTGCAGCGATCCCTCGCGATCGGGGAGCGGAGGACGCTCCTCGATGACGTCGATTGCCGGGACCGCCACCGGCCCGGCGCCACGACCGGCAAATATGTTGAGCGGGTTGCGAACACCGCCCGTCGGCGCCTGCGACTGGGCGTCGTTCGTTGCGACCGGAGCTGTGGTTTCGATCACGGCCTTTCGCAGCTCGCGCTCGACCTCCTCGTCGCGCACCGTCTCCTTCTCGATGTCCTCGGCGAAGAGCGAGCGCATGAAGGTCGCGGCTTCGGCTTCGTTCATCGGGGTGCTTTCCGGGTCGTAACGGGTTGCGAGGTCTTCGGCGAATTCGTGTGCCGAAGGGTAGCGGTCGTCCGGATCGACCTCGAGGGCGCGGTGGAGCACCTCCTGCAGTGGTATCGGTATGGCGTCGAAACGCGTCAGGTCGAACTCGCCCTCGCGGATGTCGAGGAGCATCGCCATCTCGTTGTCTCCGGTGCGGAGCGGGGCCATCAGCAACATCTCGGCGAAGACGATTCCGAGAGAAAAGAGATCCGAGCGCCGGTCCACCTCCTTGGCGGCCGCCGCCTCTGGGCTGAGGTACCTCACTTTCCCCTTGATGATCCCGTGCTCGGTTTGCTCCTCGCGGTCGCGGGCGCGCGCGATGCCGAAGTCGGTCAATTTGACCTCGCCGTTGTACGTGATGATGATGTTGCGGGGGCTCACATCGCGGTGGACGACCTCCTGCGGCTGCCCGTCCGGCGAGCGAAACTCGTGCGCGAACTGGAGGCCGGTGCAGACATCAGCGACGATCTTGGTGGCCAGGCGCCAGGGGAATCGTCGCTCGAGCGAGGCGAGACGCTGCAGCACCCGAAAGACGTCACGGCCTGGAACGTACTCCATCGCGATGTACGGCAGCCCGTCGGCCTCTCCGAGGTCGTAAATCTGGACGATGTTGGGGTGGACCAGGCGCGAGGCGATATTCGCCTCATCGGTGAACATGCGCAGGAATTGCGTGCGCTCGAGCAGGTGGGGATGAATCCGCTTGATGGCGATGGTCTTGGTGAAACCGCGGATCCCCACCACCTTGGCCCGAAAGACGTCGGCCATCCCTCCGGAGGAGATCTTGTCGACCAGAATGTACTTCCCGAAGCGTTCCATGGTCATGGACTTACAGTTTAGAACACTCGTGCCGATTCTCCTTCCGCTGTTCATTGCCTTCCTGCTCGATCCTGACCCCTAAATCAGACATCTTTCCGGCTCTTTATCGCGATCCCCACAAAAACACCACAGTTAAGCCACCGTAACTTCAGTGTTTACGGGCCGCCGCGCCCGACCCTGACGATATGGGGCAGGCGGCACAACACTACGGACGGCAGCTCGGCGCTCGCGGGATAGCGAGCCGGTCGGGCTCCGCACCGAATATCGGTCAGCGCCTCGCCCCGGGGAGGAACCAATGAGGGCGAGGCTGACGGTGGTGTTGATCGGTTCGATATTGGTCGCGGCCGCCCAATCGCGGGCGGGAGACAGCAGCGAGGTTTCCGCCGGTTTTGCGCCGGCCTCGGTCGGTGTAACTGCGGCGATCGGCGGCGCGGATCGGGAGGCGCCCGTCGAGCCCTGGATCCACTCCAAGATGTCCGCTGACGTGAGAGAGAAGCTCCAGGCGGCCGTACGGATCGCCGCGGACCGGATCGAAGAGGTGGAAGAGTGCGGCGAGCTGTTCTCTCGGCTCGACGCTGACGGCAGAGAGATGCTGAAGGCGACCCTCTATATTCCTGTGGCCTCGTACAACAGAAAGGACGGGATCTGCCGACGGGCCGCTGCCTACACCAAGGTCGGGGCGAGATCGACCTTTATTTGCCCGGAGTTCTCCAGGCTCTCCGACGAGCGCGCGGCGATGTTCGTGGTCCACGAGGCGTTGCACCACGCCGGGCTCACCGAGAAGCCGCAGTATCGGAGAGGCATGACCTCGCTTGCCATCAACTCGATGGTCGGCAGGAGCTGCGGATTTTGACGAGTCCACTTATCTCACCGCGATTCGCTGCCCGCAGTAGACACCCGGTGAGATATGCGATCTAGGTTTTTTCACCGCTGGTAGGACGCCTGCCCTGGTTTCCTGGGCCAACGTGGCTCGACCCAGCGGTTTTACCTCCTACTTTCGCCCGCGCTACTCCCGCGGGCACTTTTTCTTTTCTGAAGACATTGCATGCTTGGTAGTGGGCGATGTGTGACCTACATTGATCTCTCTCACCGGCTTTCGGCTGCGTCCGGAGACCTGCCGAAATCGGTCAGCCCTCGCGCCGGCATCATGTTCCGCAAGAACTCCTCGCCCGGCACGCAGAGAATGCCGTCGATCACGAGCCGTCGGTCACCTCGATAGACGAAGACCGGTTCACATTCGGGATAGTCTTCACAGAATCCCTTGAGGGCGCGGAGGTCGTGAGACCTGACGGTCGCTGTGTTCTTTACCTCCACCGCCCAGAATCCATCGTCACCGTAGACGATGAAGTCAACCTCGACTCCGGCGCGCGTTCGCCAGTAGAAGAGCCGGCAGTCCCGTCCGGAGTACGCGATCCACGCACGCAGGTGTTGGGCGACCAGGCCCTCGAAGGCGCAGCCGTCGATCTCCTCGGCCCGATCGAGCGGTCCTTTCGGACGCAGCGAGCGAAACACGCCGGCGTCGAAAAAGAAGAACTTGGGGTGTCCCGAGGTCCTCCGCCGCGCCCGTCGGGTAAAGACCGGAAGACGAAATGACAACAGCAGATCCTCGAGCACCTCGATATAGCCTGCTACGGTCTTTCGTTCAATCTGGCACTCACGGGCGACGTTGCTGATGTTGAGCACAGCGGCATGCGAAAAGCTGACCGCCTCCAGAAAGCGGGCGAAGCTGCCGACGTTTCGAGCCCAGCCCTCGAGACGCACCTCCTCCTCGAGGTAGAGCGTGGCATAGGCCTTCACGACGTCCGCGGGCCGTGGCGCCGCCACCACCACCGGGAGCAGTCCGTCCACCAGGGCCGCATCCAGGCTGAAGATCGACAGCTCGGCGGCCATGAACGGATGCAGGGTGCGATACAGCGCTCGGCCGGCCAGCAGGTTCACACCACCGCGGCGGAGCTTGCGGGCGCTCGATCCGGTCAGCACGAACAGGAGACCAGGGTGGCGTTCGATGAGATCGTGGACAACGTTGAGCAGCTCGGGGACCCGTTGGACCTCGTCGATGACCACCGGGCTTCGCTCTCTGTTGGCCAGAACCAGTTCGGCGAGCCTTTCGGGACGGGCACTCATCTCACGAAAAACGTCTGGTTTCAAGAGATCGACAATGAGGGCCTTCGAGTATGTGTGCTCTATCCAGCTCGATTTCCCCGTCCCACGGGGCCCAAAGAGAAAAAAGCTCTGTTCCGGCGGGTGAAAAAAACGAGATTGATATTCCATTTTTCCGCTCATTTCGGAATTTCCACTTCC
>JAIVTZ010000076.1:0-9478 GCA_049188105.1 Deltaproteobacteria bacterium
ATGACAGAGGCCGGTTTTGGACGCCTTACCGCGGCTGCCGTTGCGGCCGCGGAAACGTGGTCGAATGGACGATTGCTGTCAATTCTAGAGGGTGGATTCAATCTCGAAGCGCTGGCGAATTCTGCTCGTATTCACGTCGAGGAATTGGCAAAAACCTCGGGCCATAATCAGCAGACTGATTGAAAATATTGCGTGATCCAGATCACATCGAAAACGTTGCAGTGACAGGGATGAACGGTTTCAGAGGACGCCAACTCCCTTTATTTTATGACTTTTCTTGACCCTAGATATGCCGTGGTATATCATAAATATGACCGTAATTGCCTTTTTGGAACCACCGATTAGAGGAGGACTCGCAATGCATTACAGAGGAATCATCGGAGCGCTTGTACTGCTGACTCTCCTGCTGCCGATCAACGCCTATGCCGAGACGATTTTCTGGCTTGATACACCGGCAGATGGCGCCACGGTTTTCGGGCTCGTAGAGGTCAACGGTTTTGTCGTCGACGACGGCCAGCAGTGCGGTCCCCAGTGGACGTGGAACACCTGCCAATGGGATGAGGCCTTGGTGAGCAAAATCGATCTTTACGTGGATGACGAGTTTGTCGCCACGGCGGATATCGATCAGCCGCGCTACGACATCCTCCAGGCGTACCCATGGTATGCGGGAACACCGTACGCCCGTCCAGGGTTCGCGACCTCCTTTGATTCGAATGACTACTCGGACGGTTCTCATACGCTCTTTCTCACAATCACGTTTTCGGACGAAACGACTCAAGACTACGGTCTGCGATCGGTCACGGTCGACAACGATCGCAACCAGGCGCCCCTCGGTCAGCTCGAGCTGCCGGGCTCCAACCAACCGATGAACGGCGTCTTTCCGGTCACCGGTTGGGCGTTGGATGACGAGTCCATTGATTTCATCGAGATCATGGTCGACGGGCTGGCGATGGGTAACGCGGTGACCGGGATTCATCGACCGGATATTGGGCATCGCTTCCCCACCGATCCGGATGCCGAGTACTCGGGCTTCGTGCGCATGCTCAACACGACCTCGCTCAACAACGGCATCCACGTCATCGCGGTGCGGGTTATGGACAACGAGGGCGCGTCGCGGGTGATCGGCCGGCGCTTCGTCCAGACCTTCAACACCGGATCCAACTTGCCTCCGTTCGGCAAGATCGACTGGCCGATCGCCAACCACGTGATGCGCGCCGAGGGGTGTGCGCCGGTCGGTGGTGTCGTGCCGCCGTGGTCGGGTGATGTCTTTGACAACCCCGACAACGTGGAGATGGTCGTCGGCTGGGCCCTGGACGTGGGTTCGCGGACCGACTTCGGCGGCGTCGCGTACGTCGAGCTTTTACTCGATGGGGCAATCGTACCGATGAACGGGAATGACGACCCGTCGAACACCAGCCTGCCCAGCTTTTACTGGGCTCCTGCGGATTGGGATTTCAACTACTACGGGCACGAGCGGATGGATGTCCAACGGCTCTACGTCGATATTCCGAACTCGAAGCATTCGGGGTTCTCATTTCTGATGGACGTCTCTTTTCTGATCCTCGGGCGCGGCTACAGCGAGGGTCTGCACCTCATCAAGGTGCGCGCGGGCGACCGCGAGAACAATGTCACCGATATTGCCCAGCTGCCGGTGATCTTCGATTGCAACGACGACCCCGACGACCCCTCGTGGGGCGACATCTGGACTCCGGCGCATATGGAGCGGGTGGCCGGCACGGTCGAGGTGACCGGGTTCGCCACGGAACTCCTGCGAATCGACGCAGTCGAAATCTGGGTCGATGGGGTGCACATCGGCAACGCCGACTACCCCCTCCCGTCGCCGAACCTCGGTGACCTCTATCCATGGATGCCGCTGGTCTTTTCGACCAACTCGGGCTATGCCTATGATCTCGACACCGTCGCCGCGCACCTCGCCGACGGCGAGCACATCATCGTGGTGTGGACGGAGGATATTCGTGGCGGCCGCAGCATCATCGGCGAACGCCGCTTCGTTCTCGACAACCAGAACCCCTGAGGGGTCGATCTGAACCGTGGAACCGCGACACCCCGCTTCGGCGGGGTTTCGCGTATTTACCCCGAGGGCTTGAGGCTTGGGGCTTGGGGCTTGAGGCTTGAGGCTTGGGGCTTGGGGCTTGGTGGAGCTCCACTCCCAATGGTCGAAGTTTCTCTTTGAGCCTGTCAAGCCTCAGGCCTCAAGCCTCACGTCCTCATAATCTCACCGTCGGGTATGGGCGTCGGTTGAAGTAGACTTCCCCGGTGAACTTGGAACTCGAACTGGCTCTGCGCTTTCTGCGCCGCCGATCCGGGGTGCTGCTCCGCGGCACCTCCCTGGCAGCCTTTGCCGGGGTGGCGCTCGCGGTGACCGCCTTGGTCATCACGCTGGCTCTGATGAACGGCTACTCGCGGGCGATCGCCACCGCCCTGCAACGGGGCAATGCCCACATGGTCGGCTTTGCCCTCGGCTCGCTGGAGCCCGAAGAAGCGGCCGAGCTCGCGCGCCGTTTCGCCGGAGTGAGCGGAGTCCGGCGGGCGACTCCGGTCACCTATCTTTCGGGGCTGCTGGTCGACCCCTCGGAACCCACCAACCCGGTCCCCGTCACCCTCAAGGCTGTCGCCGAACCACCTTCGTACACCGGGCTCGACGTCTGGCCTGCGGATCAGGGTCTGGTCGCGGTCTTCGGCGGGCGACTTTCGGAGCGGGTCGGAATTTTGCCGGGCGACACGGCCACCGTCCGCCTCCCACCGGAGGGAGGATCCTGGATCCTCCCGGCGTTGCGGCTGGAGGTCGTCGGGACCTTCCGGCTCGCGTTTGCCGAGTTCGACGAGCAGTGGATCACCATTCCTCTTTCCGAAACGCTCCGGGTGCTCCCCGATCTCGGCGTGGCCGGTATCGAGGTCGAGCTTTCGGATCCGATGGCCGTGGATCGCGCGCGGGAGAACCTCGCGGACCTCGATTCTCGTCTGTTCTTCACCGATTGGCGGGAGATGAACAGCGCCATGTTCGCCGCCATCCGCTGGCAGACCCTGTCGCTCTTCGTCGTGCTGAGTCTGGTGGTGGCTGTGTCCTCGTTCCAGGTGAGCTCGGCGCTCGTGGTTCTCGCCATCGACAAGCAGCGCTCCACCGGAATGCTGCAGGCATTGGGCGCAACGCCCGCCATGATCCGCAGGGTGCTGGTGATCTCCGGATTGCTGCTCGGGGGCTCAGGGGTTGCAGGCGGGATCGCCTTCGGCTGCGTCGCGAGCTGGATCATGACCGCTACACGCGCCATCCGCTTTCCACCCGGTCTCGCCCGCATCTACATGGTGGACTCGATACCGCTGATCCCAACCCCCCTCCACCTCGTAGCGGTGGCGGGCGTGTGCCTCCTGCTGGTCTTTGTTGCCTCGACATGGCCGGCGTGGAAGACCTCGCGTCAGGACCCGGTAGCGGCCCTGAGGGCCGTCTGACGTTAAAACGTTGCAACGTTAGTACGTTAGAACGTTACAGCTTTATAAGATTTTCCCTCCCGTCCGCATTTTGAGAATCCCGCCGGAAGCGGGGGCGGGCGGGCGGATCATTCAACGTTTGAACGTTCAAACGTTCAACGTTCAGCAGTGTCACCGTGATACGCTGATCAGAGACTCTGCCGCGCCCCACGTCCGTGAGCACGCTCACATTCGCCAGCGGTGCGGAGAGTCATCATTGGTATCAGTGCATGTATGAAATCCAGTTTCACCCGGCGAACATCCGCAAACAGGTGCGCTACCACTTTCTCAGCACGAAAGGGTTCCGCTGGCTGGTAGTGGTCTGGGCCGTTCTCGTGATGGTGCTGGCGGCGGGCACCATTCTCGCTCCGCTCGGCGTGCGGTCCCTGCTCCTCACCGGGCAGCTCCATTCCCTAACCCAACAGCACCACCTGCAGCACGAAATTCTCACCCAGCGCAGCACCGCCCTCGACCGCCTCGAAAGAGAGGTCACCTCCGCGCGCGCTCTCCAACGCCAGATGAGCCTGATCCTGGGCGCACCGCAGGAATCAACGGGCCTCGGCGGCTACCCCGAACCGGAAATACTCGACCTCGAGGTCCCCGAGGCCAGCCTCGCCGTTCGGCGGGCGCTCAAGCTGGAATCGGACTCCAAGGCCCTGCTCACCTTGGCGGACGAGCTCGCGAGCTTTGCCCAGTCCAATGAGGACCTCGCCCAGACCGTACCGTCGATCTGCCCACTGCCCGTCGGCAGCTTCGTTCTCACCTCGCCGTTCGGAACCCGCACGTCACCCTTCACCAACACGGTCGATTTCCACTCCGGGATCGATCTCGCCGCCCACGAAGGCACGCCGGTGCTGAGCACGGGAGGTGGCAGAGTGGTCTTTGCCGGCCGCTACCCGTTGCGGCGCAACGTCCGCTGGTGGCGTTATGGCAACGTCGTCGTCGTCGCCCATGGCGAGGGTTACCTCTCGATCTACGCCCACCTCCAGGAAATCAAGGTGCGGAGGGGCGCCGATCTGCGTCGCGGCGAGGAGCTGGGTACCGTCGGCAACACCGGATGGAGCACCTCACCCCACCTGCACTACGAGGTCCGGGTGAGGGAGGAGAAGGGCGACGAGCCGATGCCGGTAGACCCCAGGATCTACATACTCAACTACCAGTGGACCGGCCACGAAGAGCTTCTGGTTCGCGGCCGCAAGGCGCCCGTACTGGCGTTCGACCCGCTGCCGTCGCGAATGCGAGGGAGGTAAATCCATGGAAGAGGTCAAGAACTTTCCGACCATGATCATCCCCAACGGCACCGACATCTCGGTCAACGAGAACGGTCAGCTGACCATCCGCACACCTGGGAATCTGGTGATCCAGAACTCGGGTGTGTATTCGGTGATCGAGTCCGCCAGCGGTTCGGTGCGCATCGACCCGGACGTCAAGGTCGAGGCTGTATCGGTGCAGGCGGCGGAGTCGTGCTTCGTCGCCGGCCAGCTGACGGCGTGGCGTGTCCGCGCTCGGACCATCACTCTCGAAAAAGGCGCACAGGCCAACATCATGCTCCAGGAATCCGAGTCCCTGGAGCTCGACCGCAACGCGCGGCTGGTGGGGAACTTCGCCTCCGAAAAGGAGCTTTACCTGATGCTGGGTCGCTTCAGCCGCCAGCTGCGCGACCTGCCCAACGGCGTGTTCGCACGTGAGGAATCCGGCGCACAGATCCCCGCCGACACCTCCCCCGACACCTCTGCCGAGGCGCCATCCGAGGGAACTTTCGCCTCCCCGGACGGCGAGGGCGAGCCGCCTCCCCGACAGCGCCAGGAGCAGAGCGAGGTACTGTCACTGGTCAGGGTAATTCTGGAGCGAGAGATCGGCAGGGTCGGTGCAACGGGCGCGGGTCGTGAACCTCTGGAGAAACTCCTCGAGCTGGTGCGCACGAAGAACATCGACGAGCTCAGCGGCGGATACCGATACCTGATCTCGCAGGTCGAGAATCCCACCAAGGAGCTGGAACGGGCCGAGGAGATCATCGCCAACATGGTCGGCGAGAGCTGAGCTTCAATACAGACCAATTCGCCCCGGCATGTGAAGGCGAACCGCCTGCACCATCCGGCTGTAACCCGCATTTTCCACGAGCTTTCTGCTGCGACCCGACTCCACTGAATGTTGGTCCTCCGAAAGCCCCGAAGGGGCGTCAGATTCATAGCCTGCATTTCTCACGGGGTGTCTACTGCGGACGGCAAATGCTACTCTGCTGCGTGAGCTTGAGGGAGGATGCTGGGTCCATGAGCGAGTCCGATCAGATCGAGAGAACGCCTCTTTACGACGAGCACCTGGCGGCCGGCGGTCGGATGGTGGAGTTCGCGGGTTTCGAGCTCCCGGTCGAGTACACGAGCCTGGCCGAGGAACACCAGGCGGTACGGAACCGGGCCGGGCTCTTCGACGTTTCGCACATGGGCGAGATCGTGATTCGCGGCCCCGGCGCATTCGACTTCGTACAGCTGGTTTCGTGCAACGACCACTCGAAGATGACCGTCGGCCGCGCCCAATACACCGGTCTGATGTACCCCGAGGGCACCTTCGTCGACGACACCCTGGTCCACAAGATGGCCGACGACGAGTACCTGCTGGTGGTCAACGCCGCCAATCGCCGCAAGGACTTCGCCTACCTGTCCGATCTCGTCTATGACCACGACGGCGTGGAGGTTGCGGATCTGTCCGACGACTACGCCCAGATCGCGCTCCAGGGGCCGCTTGCCGCAGAGGTTCTTCAGCCGCTCACACCGCAGGATTTGAGCGAGATCAAGTACTACCGATTCGTCACCGCCGAGGTGGCCGGCGCACCGGCCCTCGTCGCCCGCACCGGCTACACCGGTGAGGACGGATTTGAGGTCTACGTCGGACCTTCTGCCGCCCCCGACATTTGGCGGGCGATCCTCGCCGAGGGCCAAACCAAGGGGGTTCAGCCGGTCGGTCTGGGCGCCCGCGACACCCTCCGCTTCGAGGCCGGCATGAGCTTGTACGGCAACGACATTGACGAGACCACGACGCCGCTCGAAGCCGGCCTCGACTGGATCGTCAAGCTCGGCAAAGGCGATTTTATCGGCCGCGATGTGCTGGAACGACAGAAGGAAGAGGGCATCGAGCGCCTCCTTGTCGGCTTCGAGATGGTCGACCGCGGCATTGCCCGCCACGGCTACCCGGTGATGCTCGATGCGGGTGGCGAGCCGGTCGCCAACGTCACCTCCGGAACCCAGTCGCCGACCCTTGGCAAAGCACTCGGCATGACCTATCTTCCGATCGAGGCGGCAACGGTGGGCAAAGAGTTCTTCGTCCGCATCCGCAGCCGGGTGGTCCGCGCACGGGTCGTCGAGCTTCCGTTCTACTCACGAAAAAAGAAATGACGTGAAGGAGGAATCGCAATGTCCGTACCCAACGATCTGCGCTATCGCCGCTCACACGAGTGGGCCCGGGCCGAGGGCGACACGGTGGTGATGGGGATTTCCCACTACGCCCAGGACCAGCTCGGCGAGGTGGTCTATGTGGAACTGCCCGAAGTGGGCACCGGCGTTGCCGCCGGCGAGGAGCTCGGCACCCTCGAGTCGGTCAAGGCTGTCTCCGAGTTCCTGGCGCCGGTCGGCGGCGAGGTGACCGAGGTCAACGAGCGTCTCGAGGACAATCCGAACCTCGTCAACGAGGACCCTTACGGCGAGGGCTGGCTGGTCAAGATCAGCGGTTCCGTCGAAGGTGCGGACCTTCTCGACGCCGGGGCGTACCAGGAGTTCCTGGAGGAGGAGAGCGGCTGATGCACCCGTGGGTCGGCGCCGGTCTCGACGACCAGCGCCACATTCTCACCATGCTCGGTCTGAAATCCGTCGACGACCTCTTTGCGTCGATCCCGGCCGAGGTGTGTGTGGAACGGCTCGATCTGCCGCCGGCTCAGGATGAAGGCGGAATACGAAAGACCTTTGCCGCGATGGCGGACGCCAACGTCGTCATGGACTCCCTGCCCTGCTTCCTCGGCGCCGGCGTGTATCGTCACCTGCAGCCCGCTGTGGTCGACGCGGTCCTTTCGCGGGCCGAGTTCTTCACCTCCTACACGCCGTACCAACCCGAGATCGCCCAGGGCACCTTGCAGGTCATCTTCGAGTTCCAGACCCTGATAGGCCGCCTCACCGGCCTTCCGATAGCCAACGCCTCGTTGTATGACGGCGCAACCGCCCTGGTCGAGGCGGTGCTCTTCAGCCACCGCGTGCTGCGGGGCAAACGCGACGTGGTCGTGGTGGCCGAGACCGTTCACCCGATGTACCGGAAGGTCCTCGACACCTACAGCAATGCCGCCGGCATCGAGGTTGTGGTCGTACCGCCTGCCGATGACGGCCGACTCGACCCGGAGCAGGTTCGCACCGCCGCGTCGGACCGGGCCTGCTGCGTCGTCCTCCAGTCGCCGAACTTCCTCGGCATCGTCGAGGATCTTCCTCCGCTCGCCGAGGCCGCCCACGAGGGCGGCGCGCTGGCGGTACAGGTCGTGACCGAGGCTGTCTCTCTCGGCCTCCTTGCCGGCGGCGGCAACTTCGGTTTCGACGTCGTCTGCGGCGAGGCCCAGAGCTTCGGGGTCGCGCCCGGCTTCGGCGGTCCACACCTCGGCTTCTTCGCCTGTGGATCGAAGCACGTGCGCCAGATGCCGGGGCGGCTCGCCGGCGAAACCGTGGACGAGGAAGGCAACCGCGCCTTCTGCCTCACCTTGTCGACCCGCGAGCAGCACATCCGGCGCGCCAAGGCGACCTCCAACATTTGCACCAACCAGGGTTTGATGGCTCTCGCCGCCACGGTTTGGCTCGAGGCCGTGGGCGGCGCGGGCCTGTGCGAGCTCGCCACCTCGTGCCTGGCGCGGAGCGAGGAGCTCAAACGGCGCATCGCCGACCTCGACGGCCCGTGGAGGCTCGCCTATCCCCAGAGCCCGACCTTCAACGAGTTCCTGCTGCTGGGTCCGGGCGCCGGGCCCGACCTCGTCGATCGTCTCGCGGGGGAGAAGGTGCTCGCCGGTGTTCCCACCGCAACCTGGGGCGGCTCGTGGCCCGACGGGATCCTGGTCGCCGTCACCGAGCGCAACTCCGCGGCTGACATCGAAGCTTTTGCGGCCGCCATGGAGAAGCAGTCATGAGGCGCCGCGCGATCCGCTCGGAGCCGCTCTTCTTCGAGCTCAATCCGCGCCGGGTGCGCCGGCAGGGCTACTCGCTGCCGCCCCTCGACGTACCACCGGTCGAGCCCTCCGACGTCCTCCCGCCCGAGCTCTTGCGCAAACCCGATCCCCACGTCCCAGACATCGGAGAGATGGAGGTCGTACAGCACTTCCACCGTCTCAGCCAGCTCAACTACGCGGTCGACGAGGGGCTGTACCCGCTTGGCTCGTGCACCATGAAGTACAACCCGCGCATCAACGAACAAACCGCCCGCCTGCCCGGATTCGCCTCCATCCATCCCCTCCAGCCCGTGGCTCAGATCCAGGGCGCCCTGCGCCTCATCTGGGAGCTCGAGGAGGCGCTCAAGACGATCACCGGGATGCCCGGGGTGACCCTGCAACCGGCCGCCGGCGCCCACGGCGAGCTCACCGGCATCCTCATGATCCGCAAGGCTCTCTCCAATCGTGGCGACGCCCGCGAGGTGGTGCTGGTGCCCGACTCGGCCCACGGCACCAACCCTGCAACAGCGAGCTTTGCCGGCTATCGCGCGGTCGAGATTGCCTCTGCCGACGACGGCACGGTCGACCTCAGGGCCCTCGACAAGATGATGGACGACACGGTGGCCGCCATCATGCTCACCGTCCCCAACACCCTCGGCGTCTTCGAGCACCAAATCGTCGAGATATCGAAGATCGTCCACGATCGCGGCGGCTTTATCTACCTGGACGGCGCCAACCTCAACGCCTTTGCCGGCCGTGCGCTGCCGGGGCTGATGGGCGCCGACGCCATGCACATCAACCTCCACAAGACCTTCTCGACGCCGC
>JAIVTZ010000077.1:0-9335 GCA_049188105.1 Deltaproteobacteria bacterium
GAGCCTGGCCGCCCTCCGCCGGTTGGTGCGGATGGTGCTGGGAGAGTCCGTGCCGGCAAGCGGCGTGGCGCCCGAGGAGTTTCTGACCCGCGACCCCGAGACTCTCGCGACCCTCGCCCTCGCCGACCGTGCCGCAGCAACCGACGCAACGGTGCTCATCACCGGCGCCTCGGGAACCGGCAAAGAGCTGCTGGCGCGGCGCATCCACAACAGATCGAAGCGCGCGGACCGGCCGTTTGTGCCGGTCAACTCCGCCGCCATCCCGGACAGCCTCGCCGAGAGCGAGCTCTTCGGTCACGAGAAGGGGGCCTTTACCGGCGCTGACAAGCGTCGCATCGGCCGCTTCGAACAGGCCGACGGCGGCACGCTCTTTCTCGACGAGGTCGGGGAGCTTCCGCAGATGGTGCAGGCAAAGCTCTTGCGGACCCTCGAGGAGCGGACGGTGGAGCGGGTGGGCGGCACCACGCCGGTGCCGGTGGACATCCGCCTGGTGGCTGCCACCAATCGCGACCTCGAGCACGAAATCGAGAGCGGACGTTTTCGCGAGGATCTCTTCTACCGCCTCAACGTGGTGCGACTCGAGCTCACGCCCCTCAGCGAACGCCGCGGCGACCTCGAGCTGCTCGCGTCCGCACTCCTCGAACCACTCTCGCAACGCCTCGGCATGCCCGCCAAGAGACTGAGTCACGGTGCGATGCGCCGTCTCGAGGCCCACCACTGGCCCGGTAACGTGCGCGAGCTGCGCAACGTCCTCGAGCGCGCTCTGATTGTCGCCACCGGAGACGAGATCTCCCCGGCCGATCTGCCCGAGTTGGGAGGCCCCGTCGTCCGACCCGCGGCAACGGCGCCGGCCCCGGTGTCGTTGGTCGATCGCGAGCGACGGGCCATCCTCGAAGCCCTCGAACAGACCGGCGGCCACCGGGAAAAGGCGGCAGAGCTCCTCGGTGTCTCGGTGCGAACCCTATACAGCCGATTGAAGGAGTACGATATCCGGTAGCTCTCCGTCTCAGTACCCGTCTCCGTGCCCGACTGCAACCGATGGGCTCCCGCCTTCGAGGCGATCCTCTCTCATCGCGCTTCCCGAGAGGATGCACGCCGGTTCGCGGAAGCGACGTCGAAATTTACAGCGTTCTTCTGCGAATCGGAAGCCAGGCACCTCCGGTCTGCGCGCGTTCCAAGGCTCCGGATCTGCGCTACTGGTAGGTGACTCGATCTTCTGTGGTCGCGCTCCCCGCGGATTGCCACGTAGCGCAATTGTGATTCATGGGTCTGCAAATGACCTTCGCCTTGGGCACATTTGCGTACGATTCGTCCCGCCCAACGCGCCCAAACGCGGGTATCACGCCTCAAGCCACCCAATCGCCTCCCCGCGTCGATAATTCCGAATTCACTGTCAAT
This sequence comes from Deltaproteobacteria bacterium, assembly GCA_049188105.1. Classification (GTDB taxonomy): domain Bacteria; phylum Acidobacteriota; class Thermoanaerobaculia; order Thermoanaerobaculales; family Sulfomarinibacteraceae; genus Sulfomarinibacter. Next base: position 1,399 of record JAIVTZ010000077.1, read on the forward strand.
CTCGGTACAGTGGGTCAAGGCCCATCTCGGCCACGGTTTGGCGCATCGCAGCAATGAACTGGTCCATGTCTCCAGGGCTGATGTCGCCCATGTTGGCGAGCCGGAAGGTCGCCCGTTTCCCGCCCTTGCCGGGGTAGATCGTGAAACCCCTGTCGTAGAGCAGGTCGTGCAGCCGCTCGTAGGAGTAGCCCTCGTGCGTGGGCTCAATGTAGCTGGTGAGGATGCGCGACAGCTGGTGTTCCGGAAGCAGTCGCCGAAAACCGAGCCCCTGCATCCCCTGGTCAAGAGCTCGCCAGCACTCCTGGTAGCGCTGGTGGCGCGCTGCCACTCCTCCCTCAATCTCAAGCTCCTCGATCGCCGCTGCCAGCGCGTAGATCAACTGCACCGGTGGAGTGAAGCGCATCTGGTTGTTGCGCTCGAAATACCGGTGCTGCTCGCCAAGATCCAGGTACAGCGATCGGCCAGGGGCCACAGCCATCGACTCGACGCGCCGGCGCCGACAGATCACAAAGCTCAGTCCCGCCATCCCCTGAATGCATTTGTTGGCACTCGAGACCAGGAAGTCCGCCCCCATCGCATTCATGGAGATGGGGATCCCCGCGTAGCTTGACATGGCGTCCACGATCAGCTCGACGCCGTGCTCACGGCACAGCGCGCCGATTGCCTCCACCGGATTGAGCATTCCGGTGGTGGTCTCGTGGTGGACCACGGCGAGCTGCGTGTAGGGGCGCCCGGTGTGACTCAGCCGTGCGAGAAGTTGGGCGACTCGCTCGATTTCGATCCACCCACCGACACCGAAGCGCTCGACATCGTGCGGCAGCTGGTAGGCCTCGGCAATCTGTGCCATTCGAGCTCCGTACGCCCCGTTGTCGATCACCAGCAGTCGCCCGTCTGCAGGCACCGCGGACGCGATGGCGGCTTCCACCGCCGCGGTGCCGGAACCACCGAGGAGGACTGCGGCGTACTCGTCACCAGGGTCGACCAGCCGCACCAGGCCCTCGCAGACCCTTCGCATGACCTTCCCGAACTCCCTTTCGCGAGGGCAGATGTCATCAACTAGCAATGCCTGCTTGACAGCAGCGCTGGTGTTGGCCGGGCCAGGGTTGAGGAGAATCACGACGCGGCCTCCATCGCGAGCAAACGAGGATAAAGCTCCGTGCGCAGGGCTCGGTACTCGTCGGCAGTGTCCACTTCGAGGAACGGTAGCTCCTCGGCGGCAAAGGTGAGGACCCGCATCCTGCCACAACGCATGAACCGCTCGGTCAGCTCCTCATGCTCGGTGGCGCGCCGCGCCGGCCCGAAACCCTTGTGCTCGAGCGAGCCTGCCGGGGCGTCCGGGTCGCCCAGCAGCCAAGCCATGGTGTGCCGCGCCAGCGCGTGGTCCTGCGGGGCGAGCTTGACGATACCGGTAGCCTCACCGAGGCACGGGGCGCCGGCGACCAGCTCAGACGTCAGCCCCTTGCCCATGAACAGCGGCCTCTCGGCTGTACCGTAAACCAGGACCTCCTCATTGCTCGCTTGGTGGCGGTCACAGACCAGCACTGTCGAGACCTCCGGGGCCTGCAGGATGCGCCGAAGCACGTCGCGGTGGTACACGATGTCGGCGTCCATCAGCAAGGTCTGATGGCGGCCGTCGAGTACACCGTAGGGTGAGCGAGCAGCGAACTGAAAGCTGTGTAGGCTGCCCGAGGTCTCGATCAAGGGGGTCGGGTTGACCACCAGCTGTACCGATGGCGCCCAGCGCCGAATCTCGGCCTCCATGAGTTTGCGCAGGTAGCCGATCACGACCACCACCTGCTCGACGCCGAGAAGCTGCAGCAGCTCCACCTGACGTTGCAGGAAGCTGGTCTCGGCGGGGTCGTCCTCGGCCCGGGGACCGATGGGCAGGAGTGCCTTCGGCCGTGCATCGGTCTCCTGACCGAGGCGTGAGCCACGGCCCGCCGCCAGGATCACCGCCTGATACGGCGCGCTCATGCTGTCTCCTCCAGCCAGCGCCTGAAGCGCAGGTACGCATCACGCGGGGCGAGCCTGGGCCTGCCCAGGTCCTTGCGAGCGCCGGTGTGGACCAGCATTCGAAGGAGCGTTGGCCCGTCGCCGGCCAGATGATCCTCGAGCCGGCGCTTGAGATCCCGCGCCGTTGACACAGTGTGCGCACGCCGGTAGCCGCAAGCGAGGGCCACCGCGGCGATGTCAACCGACGGCGAGACAGTTCGCTGGCCGCCGGTGGAGTCATGGGCCGCGTTGTCGATGACCATGTGGTGGAGGTTGGTGAGCCCGGTGGCGCCGATGGTCGCCAGGGTTCCGAGCTTCATGAGAACGGCGCCGTCGCCGTCGAGCACCAGGACCTTGCCCTTGCGTGCCCGGGCCACGCCGAGACCGAACCCGGAGGCACAGCCCATGGATCCGACCATGTAGAACCGGTTGTGGCGGGTGTGCTCGCGGTCGTCGAGCTCATAGAGCTCGCGCGACAGCTTGCCGGTGGTGGCGATCACGGCTGGGCGACCCTCGGGCTCATTGAGCAGCGGCAAAACCACCCGCAGCGCCTCCTCTCTGGAAAGCTCAGGCGTGTGGTGCTCCGACGCGGGCGGAGAGAAGCTGCTGGTGACGATTTCGAACCGGATGGGCGGCGCCTTTGGCCCGCCAGTCAGCGTACCCTTGCGGCACACCCACGCTCCAGGTACACCACCGCGAAGCATGTCGCCGAGCTGCGACGCGAAAACTTCAGGCTGTAACGTGTTGCACTGTATGCCGCAGAGCCGGATCAGGTCCTCGGTTATCTCACCCATGCGCTTGTGCTGTGGTTCGTCGGACCGTCCCGGCTCGCCGCGATGCGAGACCAGGAGGATCACCGGCATCTGATAGATGTACAGCATCGACGTAATCGGGTTGACCGCGTTGCCGAGCCCCGAGTTCTGCATCAGCGCAAACGCGGGCCGGCCGGCAGCAACGAGACCCGCCGCGATGGCGACAGCCTCGCCCTCGCTCGTCGCCGGGATGTAGTCCAGCTCCGGGTCGGCGACCATCTGGTTCACCAGTGGCGTGAAGTAGGAGCACGGCACACCGGTGCCGCTTCGCACTCCATGCTCCTTGAGGATGGCTCCAAAGTCACTGACATCCATCGTCTCAGCTCACGTCGCTGGCGGACAGCTCACTGACATCGTTGAGATCACGCCAGTGCCCATAGGTATGCCTCACATTAACCTCATGCCCCCTGGCCAACAGGAGGTTCACCAGCTCCACCAGACCGGCCGTGCGCAGCGTCTCCGGCTCCTTCTCCGCCAGCTCGTCGAGCAAGGCCGCCACGGCCGCGGTGCCCTGACCACGGAGGACCAGCAGGCCGACCCACTCGCCGCTCGCCTCTTCACGCGCCACGGTCGGGCCGATCTTGACCAGCCGGCATCCCTCCTCGCCCGCGAGCGGGGATATCCCGCCGGACGTGACTACCAGGTCCCGCGTCTTGCCATCGCGACCACGCAGCCGGAAGGAGGCGTCAGCGGCGATAGCGATGTCGAACTCCTTCGACAACAGCTCCAGCAGGATGGCATCGTCAAAGACAATATCTCCGTAGGCGATGACCAGGTTACCTTCAAGGATCTTTCGCGCCTGGTAGATGGAGAAGAGCTGCCCGGTACTCTCATGCTCGTCGTTGTCGAAGTAGCGCAGCCCCGGCAGGTTGACCTTCTCCTTGCGATAGCCGCGAACCACAGCGATCTCTTTGATCCCCCGGCGGTTGAACTTCTCGATCTGCCAGGTGAGAATCGGCTTGCCGCGAAGGCGGAGCATGCACTTCGGCCGGTCTTCGACGAGCTTGCCGAAGTTCCCCCGGGTGGCAGCCAGAACCAGGGCCTTGACCGGGTCGGTCTCGCCAGCTCTCAGGTAACGCTTCTCGGACTCCTTGAGCTCGTCGGCGTTCTGCAGCCGGAAGATCTCCGCCACCGGCACGATACCGTTCTCGATCGACATCAGGTCCGAGGTCTGGCGCAGGGTTTTGAGGTTTCTCTGCAGCGCCGTGATCACCGTCCGAATGCCCTGGTTGGCGAAGATGAAGTTGGAGATTCCCACGTCCTGGAACGATGACAGAGGTTCGGATGGGTACTTGGTGGGGACGATCACCACCGGGGTATTGAGCTCCCAGTTCTCCATGAAGGAGAGGATCTCCTTGCTGTCCTTGCGTTTGCTGTGTACCAAAACCACGTCGGCGCCGCTCTCGGCATAGGCCGTGGCGCGGAGCAGCGCTTCCTGCAGGCCCCAGCCGGCGATGAACGCCTCGGTGCGTGCCACGACCACGAAGTCGGGATCGCGTTGGGTGTCCTTGGCGGCCCGGATCTTGCCGCAGAACTCGTCCACCTCTGCCAAGGGCTGCTTCTCGCTGTCGATGAAGCTGTTGGTCTTGGGGAAGAGCTTGTCCTCCAGGCACACGCCGGCGATCCGCCGTTGCTCCAGCTTGCGCACCAGGCGGCGAACGTTGTTGAAGTTGCCGTAGCCGGTGTCCCCGTCGAGCAGAATCGGTAGATCGGTAGCATCGCTCATGAACTCCACGACATCGAGAATCTGGGTCCAGCTGGCTTCGTTGCTGTCGCGCACGCCGAGAGACGCCGACAACGACAGCCCACTGGCCCAGATAGCCTCGAAACCAGCCTCCTGAACCAAACGGGCGGAGAGGCCGTTGTGCGCCTCCATCAAGATGGTCTTATCCTCGGAGAACAGCAGCTCACGCAGTCGTTTGGCTCGGCTCAGTTTCTCTTTCATCATCTCGTCCCCTTTTGCCAGACCCGACAGCAATGTCGACGTGGTCGTGATCGAGGGCCTGGAAACTCTCTCATGCATAGCTCGCGCTAGTGGTGGTGGCATAGCCGCGTGCCAACCGGTGGCGCGCGCCATCCACCCAGCAGGACCACAGCTCTGTCGATGCGCCGAACCACAGGTAGATCCTCTGATTCTCCTGTTCGACACGGAAACCTTCGTCGAAGGAAAGCCCAAGTAAGTGCTTCACGACCATCTTGTTCACGTTGCGGTGTCCGACGATCAGATGGTAGCGAGCGCTCCCCACGAGGTGACTATGGCGGGAAAAGAAACGCTGCACACGCGCGTACACGTCATGCAGATTCTCACCGCCTGGTACTCGGTAGTGAATCTCGTCTCGAGAGAAGTCCTCGTAGTGGCGCGCCAGCTCTTCGGTGGATTGACGATCTTTCGACTCACCCTCGAGCACTCCGAGAGCAGTCTCCTTGAGCAGGTCGCTGCACACGACGTCGGGCCGGCCGACGTTGGCCTCAGCGATGAGCCGTGCGGTTTGCCGGCAACGCCGAAGAACACTGGTGTGGATCCGGTCAACAGGAACGTCCCTGAGGCACTCTGCGACCGCATTGGCTTGGCTGCGGCCACGTGTGTTGAGCTCAATATCCTGCTGGCCCTGCAGCCGCCCTTGAGCGTTCCACTCGGTCTCACCGTGGCGTACCAGGATCAAACAGTGGTTGCCCTTGCTGCGAATAAGCTCGGCGAGATCGGTGGAGTCATCGATCATTGGCGACCCGAGATATTTCCACTGGGTTCTCATCCGCGGTGCGAAAGTGCCGGTGCACCAACCCCACACGGACGACAAAGTTCGTGTATGTCGCCGCGGCCAACGCCCACAGTAGCCACAGCAGAAGCTCGTAATGTCCTGTGACGCTTGCCACCACCAGCCCGATCGACAACATCAACAAGCGACTGTCACTGCCGGCACAAAAAGGGCCAAACAGGACTTCGAGCTTACGTTTCGGATAGTTCACATGGTACGCCGATCGGAACTTCTCCGAACTGGTCGTCAATAAGAAGATGCCTCCCAGCAACACCAACCCGGCGCCGAACACCCTCGGCTTGTCCAATTTATCCGCCAAGGAGTACACCAAGGCGCCCACGAACAGCAGCTCGGTCACCCGGTCGGTCAACGTATCCAGAAAATCGCCGATGCGCGACGAGCGCCCCTGGATTCGGGCAATCTCCCCGTCAACACATGAGAAGATCCCGAATGCCTGGATCATCACGACGCTCCACAGCCAATGGTCGAGTATCAACAGAAGTGATGCCGCAATGCCAAAAAGCAGGTCGATGGCCGTCGCGGTGTTTGGCCCGATATGCTTTGCGAGCCGGACCGACAACCATCCGGAGAGGCGTCGTTGCAGGTGATAGCAGAAAACGCCATCCGACTCGGGCTTGGCCAGGTTCGGATACGACGAGGACTGGATCCCACTCCTGGCGGACTCATCGATGGCGTGATCGTTCATCGCCGTCGTGCCGCCTTAGAGGCCCGGCCGGAAACCCTTTCACGGCTGCAAATCGCGAATGAGCCGCAATCTGTGACCCCGTAAGTCCTTGAAGTAGAGGGACTACGACTGCGGCCTTCCGGCGCCACCACTCGCACCTCTTCGCGATTTTCGCTTCGCGGAGGGTTTCCGGCCGGGCCTCTAGGGTCTCGTTCCCCGCTACGGGACAGGTGTGCCAACACGTCCTGGAGCCGGAATTTGTCCTGGGGAAAGTCGGTGAACACTCCGCCGTTTCGATGATCTCGCTCTGGCGCCACACAGGAGTCCATCCAGTCGTCCGAGCCGAAATAGGTGTTGAGGATGTTCACTGGGTTCTGCGGGATTCCAACCGACATTCCCAAGAAATTCGCCCGCCTGAGCGGCAAGAAATCCGCCGGCTCGTATCGTACTTTCTCCGGGGGGAGGACGATCAACCCCTCGTCGTCCACTTCATGCTCCCAGATCCCGATCCAGGGAAAACTCAGAGCGGGCCTACTTGGGATCTTTTTATTATTCTCATGGAATATCCTGCATCCCATTCTCTTGCCGTCCCTGATGTCGGGCTCGACGATGTATCCCTTCTGTTCGAGCTTCGGAACGCAGCGTTGCTGGAATGCATCGAAATCGAAGATAACGATGTCCACGTCGTCGTCCCAGGGGATGAAATCGTCGTGCCGCAATTTTCCCAGCAGCGTGCCGAACATGATGCAGGCTTGAATCTCGCCCTCATTGGTCACCGCGAAGAAATCATGGAGGTGGCGAATGATCACCTCCCTCTCTTCGAAGAACCCCACCAGCTTGAACATGTCGAGGTTGCTTTCCACGGTAGCTCTCTCAATCTGGGCGACCACCCGAGCGATGCTCTGTGCCGAGGGAAACAGGCTGCGCGGGCATACCCCACCTAAAGCGGCAAACAAGCCCACCCGAGCCTGGACCAACGGCGTTCTGACACACCGTCTGTCGTTCTGTCGGTACCAAATGCCCGCCGGCTTGCTCGAGCCGAACCCAGAAGCCGGAATCCCGAAAATGGGGGTGGGCTGGCCATCGGCAGCAAGGGCCAGAGACGATGGCAATGCACTGAGACGATTGGAGGATAACACATTTTGAACTGTCACCGACTGAACGGCTGATCTACGCCACGCCGGCTTGATTCGTCCACGCTGCGACAGGTGACTAAGGCCGGAAAGGAAGTGTGGCTGAAGGCCTGCCATCGGCCGCCCGCTTGCGGCGCCGCGTCACCGCGTCCCGGGCCAGCCAGTAACGGAGACGGGCATGGGTTGATGGTCGAAATTCTTCAGCTCAAGAGGCTTGCCACCGCCGTAGCCAACTCTCCCGCCAGTCGCGCCGAGCATCGATCCGTCATCTTTCGTCCGTGATCTGCCCTCACATCCAAAACCGAGTATCTGCTGCTCACGATACCAATCGGCACAGGTGTGGTTCCGAAAGCCTGGAAAAAAGTCACGCCGCCTCGGGCAGTGCCTCCTCGAACAGCACTTCCTCGCTGCCGTCGGCGTAGATGGCGAGGAAGGCGCCGTCGGAGATGACCAGGGCCGAGGGCCGTCCGCCCTCGTACACGCTCGACAGCATCCCCGTGTCGATGAGGATGACGCGGCCACCGAAGCGCATTTGAATGTGGCCACCGCCCTGCACGGT
>JAIVTZ010000078.1:0-9314 GCA_049188105.1 Deltaproteobacteria bacterium
CTGTTTGGGCCACCCTCGACCTGGGAATTGAGATCGCCGTCATCCGGTGAGGGGCCACCGCCCCCGGAATCCTCCTTCAGCACCTGCGGTCCGGTTGAACCACAGAGGACACAGAGGCCACAGAGCGAAACACAGAGAGTAGAAAAAACTCATAGGGCTGTTGCGAAACTCATCGAGATTCTATTGTCTGTCGCCGCTCCGCGGCTTTTTGGTTTTTTCTCGACCTCACCCTGGGGCTGACGCCCCAGGCTAAATGTCTTTCGCCGCTCCGCGGCTTCTCGAACGACCCCCCCATTTTTGCAAATCACACCATGAGGAATCCAAGCCCCGGAGGGGCGATAGATTCATAGCCTGGGGCGTGAGCCCCAGGATTCGGTCGGGTTTCTATTTGGAAGCCCTGGAGGGGCGACAGACTGCGGCTGCAGCGTAAGCTGCAGCCATTGGCCCACGGATTTCATTTCACGAGGCGCACACCGCCGGGAGGGCCGTCGGTGACGCGGCCGACGATGGCGGCGCCGGGGAGGCGACGAACCAGGGCATCGGCGTGCTCGGGTGTGACGGCGGCCAATAGCCCGCCCGAGGTCTGGGGGTCGAGGCAGAGGTCGATCCGCAGCTCGTCGGCGCCGTCGTCGATCGAGAGCACGGCGGTGATGCTGTCGCGGTTCTTGCCGGCACCGGCGGGCACGAGCCCGGTGGCGGTGGCCTCGAGGGCGCCCGGAAGCAGGGGCAGGGCGCCGAGATCGATCTCGATGCCCACGCCCGAGGCCGCGCCCATCTCCGCCGCGTGACCGGCGAGGCCGAAGCCGGTGACGTCGGTGACCGCGTGCGGATCGACTCTGTGCAGGGCCTCGGCGGCCTCGTGATTGAGGGTTGCCATCCAACGAAGAGCAGTCGAGAGATGGGCGGGGTCGACCATCTCGGCCTTGGCCGCGGTGGTGATGACACCGGTGCCGAGGGGTTTTGTGAGCACCAGCACGTCGCCCGGCTCGGCGCCGGCGTTGCGCCAGATTCGGTCGGGGTGGACGGTGCCGGTGACCGCGAGGCCGTAGAGCAGCTCCTGACCCTCGATCGTGTGGCCGCCGGCAAGCACCGCGCCGGCCTCGGCAAGGGCGGAAAGGCCGCCGCGGAGAATCTCCTTCAGGGCCTCGTCGCCGAGATCGGCGAGCGGGTAGCTGACCAGGTTCATACCGGCGAGCGGCGTGCCGCCCATCGCCCACACGTCGGACAGGGCGTTGACTGCGGCGATGCGGCCGAAGCTGAAGGGATCATCCACCATCGGCGGGAAGAAGTCGGTGGTGTGGATGATCGCGATCTCGTCAGACACCCGCACCACGCCGGCGTCGTCTGCGAACTCGATGCCCACCAACACGTCCTCTGACTCGATTCGTGGCAACCCGCAGAGGATCTTTTCCAGCAGTCCCTTGGCGAGCTTGGCGCCGCAGCCGCCGTAGGCCGAGCCGGCGGTCAGGGTGATTTTTTCGGCCAAGGTCACCGCGTCGAGCGCGCTCGGGGTCCAGGTACCTTCGCGGCGGCGGTAAACCGCCTGCGGCTCGAGCTTGATCCGGGCGAGGATGCCCGACAGGGTTTCGGACTCCTCGGCCCGCGCCTCGAGCACGACGCCGCACTCCGAGCTCACCGAGCGCGGCGCCGGCATCACGTCCACGTCGAGGGCTGCCTCCCGCGCCGCGCGCTCCGCACGCATCACGCGCTGCACCGTCCCGAACACCAATAAGAGATCGCGCGAGCTGGTTGAAATCGTCATGCGGAATCCGGCCGGGAGGGCAGTTTTGAGTTTTGAGTTTTGAGTTTTGAGTTCAGCTCTTCAGCCATCCCGAGATCACGGGCGGCTGAGCGGAAATTCGAAATTCGAAATTCGAAATTCGAAATCATGACTGCATCTTACCGCCGGCCGCGTCGCGGATCGCACGAATGAGGGAATCCACGTCTTCCTCCGTGTTGAACGGTCCCACGCCCGCGCGCAGGGTTCCGTCCGGAAAGGTGCCAAGACGGCGGTGGGCGGCGGGGGCGCAGTGGAGGCCCGCGCGCAGGCAGACGCCGTGCCTGCGGTCGAGCCACGCCGCGAGCTCGCCGCTGTCGATGCCGTCGAGGGTGAAGCTGAGGACTCCGGTGTGCTGGGCGCTTTCGGTCCAGCCGTGCAGCCGTACGCCGGTGATCGTGCCGAGCCCGGTAGCGAGAAGGCCGACGAGGCCGTGCTCGTGCTCGGTAACCGCCTCGACGGTGCGCCGGCCCAGCCAGGCGCAGGCCGCGCCAAGGCCGGCGGCGCCGGCGCCATTGACCGTCCCCGCCTCGAGTCGATCGGGCAGGAACTCCGGCATCTCCTCGCTCTCCGACCGCGAGCCGGTGCCGCCTCGCAGTAGGGGCTCGACCTCGAAGTCGGGCGCGAGGAGCAGGACTCCGATCCCCGGCGGTCCCAGGAGCCCCTTGTGCCCCGAGCACACGAGGGCGGCGGCGCCAAGGTCGGCGAAGTTGATCGGCAGGGTGCCCGCCGTCTGCGCAGCATCGACGAGGACGGGCGCCGGCGCCACTGCGCGCGCCGTTTCGGCCACCGGCAGCACCGCTCCGGAAATGTTCGACGCGTGGGTGAGGACGACCAGGGCGGTCGGCGCCTCGGCAACCCGTGCGGCGATCTCCTCCGGCGTCGGCACCCCGCTTGGATCCGCAGCCTCGACCACGGCGACCTCGACCCCGCGACTCTCCTCGAGGAAGCGCAGGGGGCGCATGACCGCGTTGTGCTCGAGGGCCGAGGCTACGACGCGCGATCCTTCCCCGAGAGCCGACGCCAGGACCGTGTTGAGCCAGAAGGTTGCGCCGGCTCCGAATAGGGTCCGCTCCGGGTCGCCGCCGAGCAGCGCCGCCACCTCCTCGCGGGCCGCCTCGATGGCGCGCGCGGCCGCAACCGCCAGACGGTGGCCGCCGCGGCCGGGGTTGCCCGACGCCTCGTCGAGGAAGCGGACCATGGCCTTTGCGACCCCGGGCGCCCTGGGAAAGGCGGTTGCACCGTGATCGAGATAGATGGTCACGGGCGCACGATGGAGCCGGCGTCGGCGAGCCGTGAAGCGATCTCGAGCATGTCGGTGACGCGGCCTATCCGCAGCTGATCGGCGAGCTCGAAGAAGTTGAGGCAGGTGCCGCAGGCGATGATCTCGATCCCTGCGCTCTCGAGGGCCCGCAGATCGTCGAGGAGCAGCGAACCCTCACAGCATAGCTTGACGCCGTCGTTGTAAAAGATGATCGCGTCCGGCTTGCGGTCGAGCTGGGACTGGGTCTTGAGGAAGGAACGTAGGAGCAGGGCGCCGAGATCGTCGTCACCCGAACCCATGGTGCACGCGGTGACCTGCACCACCTGCGGTCCACGGACGGCTGCGGTTTCGGGCAGATCGCAGTCCAGGAGCGCCTCCTCGCCGGGGCGGGCCCCCGGGGCGTCCATTCCCGCCGTGACCCTCACCACGTAGCTTCCATCGCCGCCATCGGCGACCTCCACGACGGCCCCTCGGGAGGCGGCGAAACGGCTTACGTTCGAGCGGCTGAGCTCGTCGGCCACGTGAACCGCGATTTCCCGCTCGCCCGCATCGAGCAGATCGCGCAGTGTCAGTACCGGTCCCGGACACGCCAGATCACGAACGTCGATTGTTTTCATCGGCGGTCCTCCCCAGGTATTCTAAACGCGGCCTCTCTCCAAACCTTTCCCTAACTCCCAATTTTCCCGTTCGACGCCGAAGGCGACGACGGGAATACCGGGAAGATGTAAGATGGAAGCTAGACCCACATCATAGGAGGTGACCATGCTCGGTCGAGGCGTCCTGAGCAGCTTGCACACGCTGACGCAACAGAAGACGAATACCCTCACCATGTACCTCGATATCGACCAGAACAAGCAGGCGAATCGAAAACGTGGGTTCGTGGTTCAGGCGGAGGCGCTTCTCAAGGACCTCAAGGCCCGGCACGGCCGCAGCACGCGGCTCGAGACCGCGGCCGGAATTGCCGTGGGTCTGGTGCGGAAACTGCGGCCCACGGGCAAGGCGGCGCTGGTCGTCGTCCATCCCGAGACAGAGCTCGAGGAGATCCAGCAGGTCGACCTCCCGTTCGCCGCCTCGGCCTTCTGGCGCCGTGGTGCGTTCTTGCGCCCCATCGTCGAGGCGATGGATGAGCACGAGCGCTACGGTGTGATCTTGACTGACACCAAGCGGGCGCGGCTTTTTACGGTTTACATGGGAGAGCTGACCGAGCACGAAGATCTGTTCTCCGAGACCAGCCAGCGGACGAGGTCCCTCGGCGCCGACCAGATGCGTGCGCAGAAACGCCACGACCAACGCCACAAGGAAGAGGTCGCCTCGCACGCCAAGCGGGTGATCGATGCAACCCACGACCTCGCCCTGCAGGCGCCCTTCGACCGGCTGATCGTCGCCGGAACGCCCAAGGCAACAAGCCAGCTGATACGGCTCCTCCCCAAACGTCTCAGAGGAAAGCTCGTCGAGACGGTCGGCATGAGCGTTGGCGCCTCGAAAAAAGAGGTCCTGAAAAAGATCCTCACGGTGCAGCGGAAGATGGAGCGCGAGCAGGAGTCGGTGCTGGTGGAAGGCGTGCTGGCCGAGCTCCATGACGGCGGCAAGGCGGTGGCCGGCTTCGCCAGCGTGCTCGATGCCGTCAACCAGGGCCGGGTGTGGAAGCTCTTCTACGCCAAGGGGCTCAAGAAGGTTGGCGGCGAGTGCTCGGACTGCGGCGCCTACACCCCCGACTCGACCGGCCCCTGCGTCTACTGCGGTGGCGGGGTTCAACGGCTGCCTCAGTGCGTCGACCGCCTCAGCCAGTCGGTGATGGAGATGGGCGGCCAGGTCGAGGTAGTCGACGGCCCGGCCGCGGACCACCTCGAGGCGTGCGACTCGATTGCCGCGCTGCTGCGGTACTGACGCACAGGAAAATTCTCAGTTCTCAGTTCTCAATTCTGAATGCCCATCCGTTCTCCCCCGGAACTTGGAAGGGTGGGCGGGCATTGAGAATTGAGAATTGAAAATTGAGAATTTAGAATGACAGCCGCACCCCTAACCTGATCGTCCGCGGATCCTGCCAAAAAACCGGGGCGTTCCAGGTTGGGCCCGTGGGAGGCCGGTCGACGTCGCCGGGTTCGATGGGCTCATAGGGCACGCCGGTGACCCAATTGAGCGGTTGATAGGCCGGTTCCTCGTAGAAATCGGTGTATGCGGTGTCGCGATAGCTCTCCCCCTGCCGGTTGAAGACGTTGAACATATCGAGCAGCAGGTTGAGCTCGAGCCTGGCGCCGAGTCGGATCGGGTAGCCGAGATGGAGGTCGGCCTCCCACTCGTCGTCGGTGCGACCAAAGGCGCCCCTCTCCGAAAGGTAATACTCCCAGCCCCCGTACCAGTCCGAATATCCCATCGCGGTCATCGGCTTTCCCGAACGGTAATAGGTCGAGAGCCCCGTAGTCAGCCCGAAGTCGAAGCGGTAGATGCCGTCGAACTTGAGCTGCCACGGCCGGTCGTTGGACAGCAGACCCTCGTTGTTGACCGAGAAGTCGGCGTAGTCATAGGCCGTGTTCCAGTTTGGGGAGAGCTCCCAGGTCGAGGCCTGGAAGTTGCCGTCGTAGTTTCCCTCGAGCCGAGACCGTGCCGGCGCCACTGTCCTCCTGCCGGGCCAATCCGAGATCCATCAGCACCACCCGGCCCGCGCGGGTGATCATGACGTTCTCGGGTTTGACATCGCGGTGGACGAGACCGGCCTGGTGGATCGCCTCGAGCCCCGCAAGAAACTGCGAGGCGATGTCCTGGGCCTCCTTCAGTTCGAGGGGACCACGATCCTGGAGCACCTCGAGCAGCGTGCCGCCGTCGACATACTCCATCGATACAAGCTCGAAGCCGTCGACCTCGATCAAATCGAAGATCCGGCAGACGTTGGGAGAAACCACCTCGCGGGCGGCGCGGACCTCGGGTCGCAGCGACTCGCGCCGGCTCCCATCGGCAAGGAGCTCTGGTCGCAGACCTTTGAGGGCTACCTCGACCCGCAGCTTGAGGTCGTAGGCGTGCCACACCTCGCCCTTCCCGCCGCAGCCGAGGAGGGCTCGAATCTGATAACGGTCGCCAAGGACACTACCCGGCTCGAACTGCAGCCCCCAGTCGACCTCGCCGCCGCCAGCGTCGGTCGGCTGCGCCGCAGGATCATGGTCACTCGGTACGTCTTGCGACATGGCTTTCCCTGGTTTTCTTTCGGGGGAAGTCTAACCACTCGTAGCCAATCACGAGTAGCCACACCTCGTCTATCAAACGCGTTTTCGGCACTACCTGGCCGGGGGTGAGCAAGCCCGTAGGCATAGCTTCCGTCGGCGCGCTTGGAGCCGGACCCGGGGGTCCGGCTTCAGCCCCGTCGTCTCGAGGCATCGCTTGTCCGGTTGTTCATATGTTGCAGTTTACTACTAGCCGTGGGAGCTGCCAAATCTCGGCATCCACGATACGCGGTGGACACACTCATAGAATTCTCAATTCTCAATTCTCAATTTTGAATTCCCGTCCAGCCTCCTCCCTCGTGAACAACGGGTGGGCAGGGGTCATTGAGAATTGAGAACTGAGAATTGAGAATTTGAAGAAAAACGCCCGGGCGCATGGCCCGGGCAGGTTTTCGAAGATCGGTGAAGCGGAGAATCAGTCGCTGATCGGCTCGAGCGTCATCGGATCGCGAAGCGGTACCTTGTGGATCTCACCGAAGTTGGTGAGCCGGGCGTCGTGCTCGGGGTGCCCACCCATGATCTCCTCGATGTTGCCGACCACCAGCACGACCATGTTGTCGGGGTCGAGGTCCTTGTTCATGGCTTTCTTGACGCCGTCGCCGTTGACCGCAGCCACGTTGTCGCGATAGTCGATCCAGTAGGAGTGCGGGCGTCCGAGGAGCTCGTCCGTGGCGTACAAACCGGCGATCTGGGCAGCTGAAGCGAAACGCCGCGGGAAGGTCTCGATATACGAGCTCTTGGCCGTCCGCAGCTCCTCGTCGGTCGGGTTGGACGATCGCATGGAGTCCAGGAGCTCGAAAAAGATCTCGCCCGCATAGGCGCAGGTCGAGGACTTGGACTGGTAGTAGGCGCGGAAGGCACCCGGCATGGTCACCGGGAAGCCGATCGAGGAGTAGGCGGAGTAGGCGAGCCCCTCATCCGAGCGGATCGTCTTCATCATGCGAGCGGTGAACCCGCCGCCGCCGAGGATGTCGTTGCCGATCATCAGCGGGAACTGGTCCGCGTAGCCCAGCTTGTAGCCGAGCTGTCCGATGCTGACCCGTCCCTGGTTGACGTCGGGCTTGTTGATGACGTAGACGCCGGGCTCGGCCGTGTGGTCCGGTTGCGGGATGGCGGGCAGCGGCTCGGCCAACGGTTCGAGGGTGCCGATGGTCGAGTTCAGGAGGGTCTCCAATGCAGCGGGGTCGAAATCGCCGGCCACCGCCACTACGATATTGCCCGAGCGCACCAGTGAGTCCACGAATTTCTTGCTGTCGGCGGCCGTGATCTTGTCGACCGAGGCCTTGGTGGAGAACCGGTTCATCCAGTAGTCGTCGCCGTAGATCAGCCGCTGCCACTCGCGTGCTTCGATGTTGGCGGTGTCGTCGTTGCGCTGCTTCATCTCCTGGATGCGGTTGTCCTTGGCCTTGTCGAAGCGATCCTCCTGGAATCGGGGCTCGGTGAGCACGTCCATGAGGATGGCCATCGCCTTTTCGAGGTCCTTGGAGAGGACGTTGAGGCTGACCGATCCGGTGGCGTCACCGATGTTGGTACCGAGGTTTGCGGCGAGGAAATCGAGCTCCTCGTCGAGCTCCTGCGCCGAGCGCTCGCCGGCGCCCCCTGCGCGCCACGCCTCGCTGGTGATGGCGGCGAGGCCCTCTTTGCCGGCGGGCTCGAGGTAGCGCCCGCCACGGAAGTAGACGGTGATGTTGACCAACGGGAACTGCGTGTCCCGCTTGGCGTAGACCGGGGTGCCGTCGGTCAGCTCGAAGCGGAGGGCGTCGGCATCGGGCACGTCGAATGTGAGGTCGGGGAACTTCAGCTGCTCCGGCCGGTTCGGGATCTCTCCGGCGGACGCGACCGCCGCGGTGACCACCAGCAGCAGGCAAACGGTAGTGTTTATCGCTCGGCGCATGTCACTCCTCCTCTCCGGCCGCCGCCTGGAGCATCTCGAGGCGTTCGGTGGCCCTCTTGATCATGAGGTCGATCGCGGGCTGGAACTCGGGCGGCGCCTGGCCCTTCATGGCCTTCATCTGGGCGAGGCCCTGCTCGAGCTCGGCGGGGTCGTCGATCTGGCTGATCTGCGCCAGCGCCGATTTGGCCATCGCCTTGGCCTGGCCGGACAGGGCTGCAAGATCGGGATCTTCGTCGGTTCCCTCCGTCCGGTAATACCACAAGGTGTTCCGGTCGTTGTCGGTGAGATAGGTGTTGGCCACCCGCTGCACATCCTCGGCCGTCACCGCCTGGATCTTCGCCGGCGAGTCATTGAGGAACTGCCAGTCATCCCAGACGTCGTAGAGCAGGAGCTGCAGCAGCAGGAAGAAGTTTGATTGGAGGCGGCGGTACGAGTCGGCAAGCGACTGGTTCTTGACCTTCTGCAGCTCGCGCTCGGGTACGGGTTCGTCCTTCAATAGCTCGATCTCGGCGAGCAGGGCCGCCTCGACCATTTGGTGGTCCACGCCGTCGGCGAGCTCGGCGCCGATCTCGAGAGAGCCGCCGTACTTCAACGAGTTGAAGCTCGAGTAGGGTTCGCCTGTTGCCAGCTGCTTCGACTCGACCAGGGATTTGTAGAGCCGGCCGGTGCGATCGTTGAGCAGCGAGTCCATCACATCGAGGGCGAAGAAGTCCCGGTGCGCGAAGGGCACCGTGTGCCAGCGGATCTGCACCGAGGGGTTGGTGTCGGCTTGCGCCGTCATCCGTCGTTCGGCGAGCTGCTCGATCTCCTCGGTCACGACGGGGGGAGGCGCCGTCTCCCCGCGTGGGATGCGGCCGAAGTACTTTTTGGCGAGGGCGAGGGCCTCCTCGCTCGAGAAGTCACCAACCAGTGCCGCGGTGATGTTGTTGGGTGCGTAGTAGGTGGCGAAGAACTCGTTGGCCGAGGCGCGGCCGATCGACTCGACGTCAGACGGCCAGCCGACCACCGGGTGGTGGTAGGGCAGAGAGCCCCAGAACATGAAGTCGAACTGCTCCTCGTACTTGGCGGTCGGGTTCGACTCGACCCGCATGCGGCGCTCCTCGCGCACCACGTCGCGCTCGGAGTAGAACTCGCGGAAGACCGGGTTGAGCAGGCGCTCCGACT
>JAIVTZ010000079.1:0-9128 GCA_049188105.1 Deltaproteobacteria bacterium
TTCCAACCACCCTCTCCCGAAGATCAGGGGCGATTGGGGAGGCGGGAATTCCTGACTCTTAACTCTCAACTCTTAACTCTCAACTCTCAACTCAGCAATCTACGCAGTAGCCGCCCAGACTCCGAGCTTTCGCATCTTCCCCACCCGCCTCATGAACAGGCGACGCTTCATGCCACGGAGATGGTGAACGAGCAGTACTCCGTCGAGGTGGTCGACCTCGTGACATATGGCCTGCGCGAGCAGTCCCTCGGCCTCGATCTCGCGCCACCGGCCGCTCTCGTCCTGAGTCCGGACGCGAAGTGCGGTCGGCCGTTTGATGGTGGTGAAGAGACCTGGGAACGACAGGCAGCCCTCCTCGAGGCTGACTTCTCCCCGGTGGGAGATGATCTCGGGGTTGGCGAGGACCATCCGCGCGTCGGGGTCCTTGCCGACGGAGGGGTCGATCGTCGCGACCCGGAGATTGACGCCTACCTGGGGCGCCGCGAGCCCGAGGCCGGGAGCTTTCCAACCGGTCTCAAAAAGATCTTCGATGAGCGACCGGAACTCCTCTCCAAAATCCTCCACGGGTTGGTTGACCGCCTCCAGGCGCGGGTCCCCATAGACGAGAATCGGCAGGACGGCCATCTTCAGGATGGATCCTCAGATGAGCGGTTCTGCTGGTGAGAATTGCTCATCTTAGGATGTAGGTTTCTCGTTGGGTTCCATGGTGAACGAACCCGCATCAGGCCGAGGTGGCGGCGTATCGCGGAGGCGGCGGATAACCGCCTCCACCGTTTCCTTGGCCCGCCGCTCATAAAAGTCCTCGAGGACCTTCTTGACCTCAGGGTGATTCTCCGCGATCCGATCGACATTCGCGCGGTCGAGCTCGATGGCAGTCACCTTGGTGCGTGCGGTGATGGTGGCGGTTCGGGGCTTGCTGGAGAGGAGCGACACCTCACCGAAGAAATCGCCCGGTCCCAGCTCCGCGAGCTGGAGATTGCCGCCGTCTTCGGAGCGCGTGAACACCTTGACCGTGCCGCCCACTATCAGGAACAGGCTCGAGCCCTGCTCCCCCTCGGTGACGATGATGTCGCCCTCGTCGTAGGAACGAAGCTCGGTGGAGGCCACGATCTGCACCAGAGCTTCGCGCCCGAAAGACGAAAAGAGGGTGGAGGATTGAAGCTCCTTGAGCTCCTGATCGACGGTCTCCTTTTTCTGTTTGATCGCCGCTATGCGGTCGCGTCGCAGCTGACCGACAATCTTGTTTCGCTGGTCCTCCTCGATCAGACGTACCAGCTCGGAGTGCACGTCCTGCTCCGGGTCGAGGCGCAGGATCTTCTTGTAGATCGCAATTGCACGGGCGTAAAAGCCGTCGTGTGCCTGAGCTTCGGCGACGGTGCGATACATCGAAATCGCCTTGCCCCTCTTGCCCTGGAGATCGAAAATATCCGCCTGTCGCAGGCGCAGGTTGAGCTGGTCCGGGTTTTTTGCCAGCTCCTTCTTGATGGCGTCGAGGGCTTCGTCGTAGTTTTTCTTTGCCAGATAGTGGTCCAGGTTTTCGATTCCCGATCGCGATGAGCCGATCTTCATGGCTTTTCCTCCATCCGCTGCCGGGTTGCACGCCAGGCCTCTGCGACTCGATTCCGCACCTCTGCCGGCTCGGCGGTGACCAGGGTACGGTTCTCCACAACCAGACGCCCGGCGACCACGACGTGGCGGACCATCTGCGGGCCGCAACCGAAGACGATCCTCGATGCCGGGTCTCCCCCCGGCAAGCCCGACCACTCTTCCAGATCAACCACCACGAGGTCGGCGGCCTTCCCCGGTTCGAGGGTTCCGATTTCCCGGTCCAGGTGAAGCGCTGTCGCGCCGTCGCGGGTGGCCATCCCCAAGACCTTCCACGGATCCACGACACCAGGGCCCCGGCGGAGGCCGTGGATGGTCGCGGCGAGGCTCATTTCGTAAAAGATCGACAGTCTGTTGTTACACGGCGGACCGTCGGCGCCGAGGACCACCGGGATCCCTGCCTCGAACAAACCGGGCACGTCGGCTATCCCCGAACCGAGCTTGAGGTTGGCGCCCGGGCAGTGGCAGATCGTGGTCCTCGTGTCGGCGAGGCGCCGGATCTCCGCGTCGTCGAGATAGATGCCGTGGGCAAGCACCACGTCCTCGCCGGTGAGCCCGTGGTCGTCGAGGTAGTCGATGTTGCTGTGGCCGCTGAGACGGCGAACGGCCGCCACCTCGTCGCGGTTCTCGGCGGCGTGGGTCTGCAGCAGCCACCCATGTCGGCGCGCGAGCTCGGCGCAGCCTCGCAGCAGCGCCTCGGAACAGGAGAGGGCGAAACGGGGGGCCACCGCGTACCGCAGCCGCCCGTCGGCGGCGCCGTTCCAGCGCGTACCGAGCTCTTCCGCCTGGGCGAGGGAAAGATCGACATCCTCCAACAACGAGGGTGGCGCTTCGTCGCCGATATCCATGTGGGTCTTGCCCGAGACGAAACGGATTCCGAGCCTCTCCGCGGCGCCAAAGACCCGCCCGTGGTCGTGGGTGGTTCCAAAGTCGAGGGCGGTCGTGGTCCCGCCGCACAGAAGCTCCGCGATTCCCAGCTCGGCCGCCGCCTCGACCCCGTCGCCGTCGAGGGCTGCCTCATACGGCAGGGTGCGGAGGCGCAGCCAGTCGAGCAGCTCGAGGCCGTCGGCCTGGTGGCGGAGCAGGGACTGGACCACGTGGACATGGGCCTGGACAAAACCCGGCAGCACAGCGGCGCCCTCGGCGTCGAGGATGCGGGTGGTCTCGATCTCGCCGTCCACACACTCTCCCAATGCAAAGATCCGGCCGTCTCGCACAACCACATCGCCACGAAACCACTCACGATCGCGAATCATCGGTATCACGAGGCCATTCCTGATCAGGATGTCAGTTGTCATGCTGTCCGATGCTCGCACCCGACCCATGAGCTGTCAAACCGTAAGCCATAGCAGCGACGTGGTGAGAAGTTCCGAAGTTCGAGATCTCAAGGCGGGTCTGGGTTCTGGTCCCTTTGAATCTGGAACTCCTTCAGGGCATCGAAGATGAGGTTGACAGCCTCGTCGACGGTGTCGACCAGGGTGGGCAAACGGAGGTCGTGGGCGTCCACGTAACCCTGTTCCATCGCCTGTTCCTCGAGCCACCGGCAAAGACCGCGCCAATGGGAACCGTAGAGAATGAACGGGGTCGGAGGGAGATGCTTCGCCTGTAAGAGCTGCCACACCATCATCGCTTCGAGGGTCGACCCGATGCCGCCCGGCAGCACAATGAAGGCGGACGACAGGCGCACAAAATGGTGGAGGCGGGAGAAAAACGTACGGTGGCGGTAGACCCGCTCCACGAAAGGGGCGTCACCCCCGTCGGCGACCGTCCGAACCGGCAGGTCGCCGTCCGCGGGTCGCATCACCGCGCCCCGTGAAGCGCCCCGGTCGACCGCCTGCATGAGTCCTCCGCCGCCCCCGGTGACGATGTCGCAGCCGGCCTCGGCCAATCTCTTCGCGAGAGCCTGGGCCGTCGAGTACAGCGGATCCGATTCGCCGATTCGTGCCGAACCGAAGATCGACACCCGGAAGCGCTCGAGATTGCGGGGCTGCAGGCGCTCCAGCGACTCGATGGTCTCCCACAGCTGTGCGACCGAGCCGTCGATCACCTGCACGAGGTCCGCGGCGGCGTCGTCAACGCTGCCGTGAGGGGATTGACTTTTCGTAGGATCAGTGTCGTTCATCGTCCTGGATCCTCGGTGAAAAGCGGCAAGGTGGGTTCGAGCCTGGGCAACAGTGCATCGACGATCGTCCTGCACCAGCCGACCCTCGAGTTCGGGTCGAGGCGAAGCGGGCTCAGCGAGCGGGCGGCGATCATACCTTCGAGCAGGAGCTCGATCTGCTTCTGAAAGCTGGGATCCACCGCGCGGACTCCATCATAGGAGGGGTATTCCGATATCGGCACGTGGACCAGCAGGTCATAGGTTGGCATCCAATGATCGAGAAAGTGCTCCCAGGCGCGCAGGGTGCCGGCCGAGTACACGAGGTAACAGTAGTTGTCGAGGACGGCGCGGTCGCTGAGGACGATGTCGTGAGCGGAGTCAGCCTCGATCTCCCAGCTGATCTGGGTATGGAGGATCCATTCCTGAGCTGCGACCGTGGTTTCCTGGTTGATGGGCAGCGGACAGCGCCGGGCCACCTCACGGACCATTTCCAGATCCGCGTTGCGGCGTTTGAGGGCGGCGGCGAGCTCGAAGCAGAGCGTCGTCTTGCCGACACCATGACTCCCGATCAATGCGATCTTCATAGAACGATCATTGTAGCGGGAGTTTTGAGTTTTAAGGTATGAGTTTTGAGATTCCGGACAACCACCCACATGAACTGGGGCGACTGGGGGTCAACTCGTCACCGGTGGCGAAGGATGGCCGACGGCCACTCGCTGGAGGGCATGAGTCACAACGCCCGCACGGCGTCCGTAACTCAAAACTCAAAACTCAGAACTCAAAACTGACTTCAGCGTCCTACCGGCGCTCCGGTGGGCCGGAGGGCTCCCGGAAGGTTGGCTGCGGCTTCGAGCATGGCTTGGTGAATGTCGGCGGCCGAATTGCCCTCGACGAGACGACTGAGACGGCTCGGATTGCGGACGATCCATGCTAATCGGGACAGCCACCTCAGATGCAACGCATCACTTCTCAGGGCGAGGAGGAAAAAGATGTTGGTCTTGCCCATGTCGGGAGAACCGAAGACGACTCCCTTGGGAGACCTGCCCATGGCGATGAACTGCTTCGGGAACTTGTCCGCCGCGCGCCGCCGAGCGTGGAGGAAGGCAACACCTTCGGGAACCGCGGTCGGTACCAATCGCTCGCGCGCCGCGAGAGCGGCTTCCAGCCACGGTTGATCCTCGACGAGCCCGAGCCCGGTCACGTGCTCGGCCATCGCATGAATGACCTCGGGTCGGTTCCCGGCCTTGAGGTCGGGGATGATCTGGTCAACCGTAAAGATCTCTTCCATGGAGACGTCGGTGACCTGACTCGGTGCGGTGCCCGACGTGGCAACCGATTCGGATGCGAGCGTGTCGAGGTACTCGTCGAGCAAGGCGCGCCGGAATCGCCACTGACCGCCAATCTTCACACCCGGGATCTTGCCCTCATGTGCGAGCCGAACGAGGGTGCGCTCAGCCAGCTTGAGGTACTCTGCAGCTTCCTTTGCGGTCAGATACGATTCCATTGTCCTCCTCCTCGTGCCGACCGAATGTGGTCGTAACTGGCTGAATACTCCTTTTTCAAAAAGTTGTCAAGCCAATACGACCCTCTTGCGCAGTTTCGCACCATGTGTTATCACGTATTGCGT
This sequence comes from Deltaproteobacteria bacterium, assembly GCA_049188105.1. Lineage (GTDB taxonomy): Bacteria > Acidobacteriota > Thermoanaerobaculia > Thermoanaerobaculales > Sulfomarinibacteraceae > Sulfomarinibacter. The sequence continues at coordinate 5,334 of JAIVTZ010000079.1, forward strand.
CCAGACGCGTAGAAAACGTTGCATCGAGCGTTTTGGATTGGGATGGAAGGGCGTCCGGCCGAATTCGGTTTCGCCACGGTGAGTCCGGGTGCGGTGACGTTCGCATGTGTTCAAAGCCCTGCAGAGTCGGCGCGGTGTTGGGTATGATGCCGCCGAGAACAACGAGGAGGATACAAGAATGGAAGTTGAAGCCAAGGTGAAAGAGATCATTGTCCAGCAGCTGGGCGTCGATGCTGAAAAGGTGACACCCGACGCGTCCTTTGTGGATGATCTGGGTGCGGATTCGCTCGACGTGGTCGAGCTGGTGATGGCCTTCGAGGAAGAGTTCGGGGTAGAGATTCCGGACGAGGCGGCTGAGAAGATCGCGACCGTCAAGGATGCCTACGAATTTCTGAAGCAGAGCCAGGCAAGCTGATGTCGCGTCGCGTGGTGGTCACCGGGATCGGTCTGGTCTCGCCCCTCGGGATCGGGACCGAGCCCACGTGGGACGGCCTGATGGCCGGCAGGAGCGGGGTCTCCACCATCACTCGGTTCGACACGTCCGATTATTCCGTCCACATCGCCGCCGAGGTTGATGGTTTCGAGCCCACCGACTGGATCGAGCCCAAAGAGGCGAAGAAGTTCGACATCTTCGTACACTATGCGCTGGCAGCGTCGATGATGGCGCTGGCAGACTCGGGCCTCGAGATCACCGACGAGAACGCAAACAGGGTCGGCGTCGTCATCGGCTCCGGCATCGGCGGATTCCCGATGATCGAGCGCAACTACGGTGCGCTGCGCGATCGAGGCCCGCGAAGGGTGTCGCCGTTCTTCATTCCCGGCGCGATCATCAACATGTGCGCGGGTCTGGTGAGCATTCGCACCGGCGCCAAGGGGCCCAACGTGGCGACCTGCTCGGCGTGCTCCACCTCGGCCCACGCCATCGGCGACGCGTTCCTCTACATCCGTCAAGGCTATGCGGACGCGATCATCGCCGGCGGCTCCGAGGCGGTGATTACGCCGACGCCGTTGGCGGGTTTTACCTCGATGCGGGCCCTGTCGACCCGCAACGACGAGCCCGAGCGGGCATCTCGACCGTGGGACCGGGACCGCGACGGTTTCGTCATGGGCGAGGGGTCTGGGATCGTGATCCTCGAAGAGCTCGAGCACGCGAGGAGGCGGGGGGCGCCGATTCTCGGCGAGGTCCTCGGGCTCGGGATGAGCTCGGACGCCTTTCACATCTCGGCCCCGTCCGAGGACGGCGACGGCGCCATCCGCGCGATGCGCGGCGCCCTCGACGACGCATCCCTCAACCCGGAGGATGTGGATTACATCAATGCCCATGGCACCTCGACACCGGCCGGGGACATCGTCGAGACGATGGCCATCAAAGGCGTTTTTGGCGACCACGCCCACAAGCTGATGGTGTCGTCCACGAAGTCGATGACCGGTCATTTGCTCGGCGCCGCCGGAGGTTTCGAGTTCGGTATCTCCGTATTGTCAATGGTCCACGGAGTGGTGCCTCCGACGATCAATCTCGACAACCCGGATCCTGAGAACGATCTGGATTATGTTCCGCACACCGCCCGCGAAGCCGACGTCAAGGTGGCGCTGACGAATTCCTTCGGGTTCGGCGGCACGAACGCCTGTCTGGTTGTCGGCAAGATCGACTGAAGATGTCCCTCACAGCGGCCGCAGTAGAGAAATCATGTCATCAATGATACAGGCGTGGGTTAGGGGATTCACCCGTTTTTCGAGCCGGGTGGATCTTTACAACTTCGGACGGTGGGTGGTGTTCTCGATGCTCGTTGGCACCGTGGCCGGTCTCGGAGCCGCCTTCCTGACCTGGGGAATCGACTGGTTGAGCTCGATCCTGCTCGGTGATGTGGTCGGTTTCCAGGTCCCCGGACACGGTGAGTCGTCGGCGGTTGCCTGGACTCCTCCCACTCGACCGTGGATGCTGCTCATCGTGCTGCCGTTCGCCGGCCTGATTGTCGGCTGGATGGTGCAGACCTTCGCGCCCGAGGCCGAGGGCCACGGGACCGACGCGGTGATCAACGCGTACCACCGGGGCCGGGCGGTGATTCGCAAGCGGGTGGTGCCGGTCAAGCTCATCGCATCGATGTTGACGATCGGATCGGGCGGCTCGGCCGGTCGCGAGGGTCCGGTGGCGCAGGTGGGCGCCGGATTTGGATCCTACCTGGCCGATCTCCTTCGATTGGGTTATCACGATCGGCGGATCCTGGTCATCTCGGGCGTGGCAGCCGGCATCGGGGGGATGTTCAGGGCGCCGCTGGGCGCCGCCCTCTTTGCGGTCGAGGTGCTGTACTCGGAGAACGATTTCGAGTCCGAAGCACTCATGCCGGCCATCATGGCCTCGATCGTGTCGTATGTGGTGGTTGCTTCGCTCACCGGTTGGAACTCCATCTTCGACACCGCCGATATCCGCTTTGCCCGACCGCACGAGCTCGTTGCCTACCTTGTGCTGGGTATGGTGGTGGCGGTCGTCGGTGTTATCTACGTCAAGGTCTTCTACGGGATGCGCGACAATGTCTTTGCCCGTATGCCGATTCCCGACTGGACCAAACCGGCGGTCGGTGGGCTCCTCCTCGCGATCCTCGCCCTGGCGGTGCCGCAGGTCTTGGGCGGCGGCTACGGTTGGCTGCAGCTCACCCTCGACAACCAGCTGCCGCTCAAGATCCTGGTGCTTCTCCTGCCGGCCAAGATTCTCGCCACCTCGTTCACCATCTCGTCCGGAGGGTCGGGCGGTGTCTTCGCCCCGTCGCTGGTGATCGGAGGCGTCACGGGGGCGATCTTTGCGGATCTCGTACAGCGGGTCGCGCCGCAGCTCGCGCCGCCGACCGCGGCCTGCGTGCTGGTCGGCATGGGCGGCTTCTTTGCCGGCGTCGCCAAGGTGCCCATTGCATCCCTCATCATGGTCGCCGAGATGAGCGGTTCGTACGGCCTGCTGGTGCCGATGATGCTGGTCTCTTCGGTGGCCTATCTGCTGACGCGCGGGGTCTCGATCTACGAGGCCCAGGTTCCGGGGCGGGTTGACTCGCCGGCCCACATCGGCGAGTTCCAGATCGACGTTCTCGAGCGACTGACGGTGGGTCAGGTGATGGAACCGGATCAGAGAGTGGTCTCGGTGCTCCCGGGCGCGTCGTTTGAAGCCGTGCTCGAGATCGTGGACGCAGCCGATCAGGAGGCCTTCCCGGTCGTCGACGAGCACGGAATCGTCGAGGGGATGTTCAGCATCAACGATGTCCGTCGTGTGATGGCGACGCCCGAGGTGTGGCCGTTGCTCGTGGCGTCCGACCTCGGCGTCACCGCTCGCGGTATGGCCTATCTCGAACCCGACGACGATCTTCACACCGCGTTGCAGCGTTTCACCGCCTTCAAACGCGAGATCCTGCCGGTGGTCGACGGCCAGCCGCCGGCACCCGTCATCGGTGTCCTCCGCCACCACCAGGTGATGGAGGCCTACGACAGCGAGATCCACCGCCTCCGCGAAGAACACGAGGACTGAACTCAGAAAACCGCGGCGGCGGGCGCTTCGCGCTCCGGCGCCGCGGTTTTCTGAGGAGAAGGAGCGGTTCTTGACCTGGCGTCGGTGTCTATTCCGAAGAAAAGGCACGATCCGAGCCGTTGCTGCGGCCCGCCTGCGCCGCAATCTGGCGGTCGGCTTTCGCTCCGGCGACGGTCTTCCGGCTTGAACACCCCGATTCTATGGGGCGGCATTGCCCGTGAGTGCCCCCTCTGACGATATTTGGGCCAGAGGCATCCGCTCGCAACAATCCTCCGTGCTCCCAAAAT
>JAIVTZ010000080.1:0-9116 GCA_049188105.1 Deltaproteobacteria bacterium
GCACGCGCGCCCGCGCCGCCTGGATCCCGGCAACCGGGAGCGATGCGGACAGGCTGTTACGGGTGGACATGGGCAAGGCTCGTTCCGGCCGGACGCCCGGCGGTGATCGGCGGCAAGGCCTCGATCCGCGCGGCTAGCGAAGCGAAGAGCGGACGAATGTCCGGGATGGCGTCAACCAGCGTCAGGCCGCGGGCGTAGGCCTCGGCGATGCGCCGGTCGTCGGGAATCTCGAGCAGAACATCGAGACCTTCGGCGGCGCAGTACTCCTGCACCCGGTCGTCACCCACGCCTGCCCGGTTGATCACGACACCGCACGGGATCCCGAGAACGCGCACCGTCTCGACCGCCAGCTCGAGGTCGTTGAGACCGAAGGGGGTCGGTTCGGTGACCAGAACCACGAAATCGCTGCCGCGCACGGCGGCGATCATCGAGCACGAGGTACCGGGCGGCGCATCGATGAGGACGACCCCCTCCTCGCAGCTCCTCGCCCTGACCTCGCGGATCAGCGGCGGGACCAGTGCCTCGCCCACGTAGAGGCGTCCCTGCACCAGGTGGACGCTGCCCGATCTGCTTTCCTCCACCACCCCGATGGGCCGCATCACCTCGCTGATGGCATCCTCCGGACACACCAGGGCACAGCCCCCACAGCCATGGCACAGCTCCGGGAAAACCACCACACCGGTGCCGAGGACCGCGATGGCGTTGTACTGACAGAGCCGGCTGCACTCGCCGCACTGGTTGCAGAGATCGGCATCCACCACGGGCACCGGGATGCCGACAACCTCGCGTCCTTCCGGCTGGGCTTCGAGAAAAAGGTGGACGTTCGGCGCCTCGACGTCACAGTCGAGGAGCTGGACATTGCCGGACAGGCTGAGGGCCAGGTTCACCGCCACCGTCGTCTTGCCGGTGCCGCCCTTGCCCGAGGCGATGGCGACGATCACCCCCAGTGCCCACCCACATCCGGACCGGTCGATAGCTGGAGCTCACCCGATTTGAGCTGGCCGATAGCCTCGGCAACCGTGCCCGACGCTCCGGTATAGACCTCGATGCCCGCCGCCTGCAAGGCTCGGAAGGCCTTGGGTCCACAGTGACCGGTGACCAGACACTCGGCGCCGAGCCGAGACACAGTCTCCGCGGCCTGGATGCCGGCCCCCTGAGCCGCGCTCGCGCCGCCGGAGTTGTCTATGCTCTGTGTCTCACCGGTCTCCGTGTCGACCAGTACGAATGTGGAAGCGCGGCCAAAGCGGGGATCGACCTCGGAGTCCAGACTCTCACCTATCGACGTCACGACGACTTTCATCCTTGACCTCCGGCGTTATTCGGTCGCGTCAATCGTCCCGCTCGGTCTCGAGCTCGCCGAGCCGCGCCTTGATCTGTTCCTGTTCGGCCTCGAGCGCGGCGGAGCGCCGCTCGAGCCACTGTAGCTCGGTGTCCGCCATCGACTCGGTGCCTGCGAAGGCCGGCGGCACCGCCGCCCCTCGCATCCATCCGGGAGTGCCGGTCGCCCAGAACCGATTTCGCCAGCCGAAGCCGCCGCCACCTCCGCCGCGGCCGAAACCTCGGCCCCGGCCGCCCCCGCCGCCCGCGAATCGCGATCTCTCCGACTCACCGCAGAAGCCACGACCCCAACCGGTCATCGGTCCGCCACCCGTCGGTCCACTCTGGTCTCCTCCAGGCATGGTTCAACCCTCCGTTTCAGTGCGTGCCGCGTCGCCGCGACGCTTTGAGATCTCGTCGTGATGGGCGGAGCCTTCGCGGATGAGGGCCACGCCGCAGTCCTCGCATCGTTCTTTGAGACACGGCACTCCCTGGTGGTGGGGGAAGTGCCGCCCGCACTTGGGGCAGAGACACGATCCGCCGGCGCCCATGCCGCCGCCACCCTGTCCACGTCCACCGCCGCCGGCGCCCATGCCGCCGCCACCCATTCGTCCCGTGCCGCCGCCGGCACCACCGCCGTTGCCAGATCCGGCGCCTGCCCCCTGGCCCTGGCCCCGTCCTTGTCCGCTACCTTTTCCTCGGCCTTTCATTTCGTCCTCCTCGTCGGGCGTTGTCCGCCCGAAATCTCATTGGTTGTGACCGTGACCGCCACATCCGCTCCCGCCATGACCCTGCCCGCAGTCGTGGAAGCCGTGCTCGTGGCACAGCTCGCCGCTGAAGGTGAGCGTGCCGTCGAGGTACGCGCGCACCATGACCTCGGGATCGTCACCGTCAGCTCCGAGCACCACATCGATGCCCTGCCCGACGAAAATGTTCGACGCCCGCGGACCCATGCCACCGGCAAGGATCGTGGTCACACCTTGCTTTCTGAGCCACACCGGGAACACACCGCGGCCGTGCTCGGGAGGGGAGGCCAGGTTTCGCTCGCTGACCTCCCGGCTCGCCTCGTCCACGGTGTACAGCGCGAACGCCTCGGCGCCGCCAAAGTGGCTGCTGAATTTTCCCTCGCGAATCGGAACTGCAATCATCATCTTCCATGTCTCCTTCCTGCGTGTTGAGTGTTGTCACAGTGGCAGCCACGGCCGCGTCTCCTTCCACCGCCATGAACCGGGCACGGCAGCGGTTTGCCTGGGCCCGTAACAACCGGACCCTCGCCCACGACCAGAAGCCGCTCCTCGATGAGAGCCCGAGCAACGACCGACCTGGCACGGGTGAGGATGCGGGCGAATGTCGGCCTCGAAATTCCCATCCGCTCGGCGGCCGCCTCCTGGTACAGCCCCTCGAGATCAGCCAGACGAAGCGCCTCGAGCTCGTCGATGCGCAGAGTCTCGACCTCGAGCTCCGCGGCCGGACGGCCGACCGGCTTGAAGCCGCGCCCCTGCCCCACACAGCTGATCGTTCTGAGCTTTTCAGGTCGTCCCATCGGCTCTCCCTGTTATGAGCATATGTTCGAAACCTGCATTTGTCAACAGTCGTCTGCGAATTTGTGAACATCGAAGGATTCTCTGCATTAGGAGTCACTGCGGCACGCCACCACAGCCGTAGGCAGAGGTTTCTCGGTCGGAATCCTGTGCTTCTTCTTGAAGGTCATGATCGCTTGGAATTTTTACAACTTTGTTATGAATGGCTATTCATTTCTGGGATAATATGAATCGTGGTTCATTTCTGAGATTCGGTGTGTCACGTGTTCTGGGCATTTTTTGGGAGGGGGACCCCATGAAGCTCGATAGACGCACGTTTCTGACGGCCGCCGCGGGATCAACTGCAGGATTGCAAGTCGGCACCGGCAACGCCGCCGACCTCGCGACCCAAGGCGCGGGCAAGCACGCCGCCTGTCTCGTCGACACCACGTTGTGCATCGGCTGCCGTCAATGTGAGTACGCCTGCAATCGGGCCAACTCGCTACCGCAACCCAGCAGACCATTCCACGATCGAACGGTTCTCCGGCACGAGCGGCGACCGACCGCCGACGCGTTCACGGTGGTCAACGAATACCCGGGGAGCCCATCACCGGTTCAGCCGGACCGCTCCACGACCACGGTCAAAGTGCAGTGCATGCACTGCCTCAAGCCCGCATGCGTCTCCGCCTGCATCGTCGGCGCCCTCATCAAGACTGACGATGGCGCCGTGGTCTACAACCCGGATATCTGTATCGGGTGCAGGTACTGCATGATTGCCTGTCCGTTCGAAATCCCGGCCTACGAGTATGACCACCCGGTGCTTCCACGTGTCCGCAAGTGCGAGTTCTGCGTCGGGCGCGAGGGAGTCGCCGGCGCCAACCCAGCATGTGCGGCGGCCTGCCCAACTGAAGCGATCGTCTTCGGTACGCGGGCACAGCTCCTGGAGCTCGCCCGGAGTCGTATCGAGCAGCGCCCGGACCGGTATATCAACCACATCTACGGCGAGAACGAGGCGGGCGGCACCTCGTGGATGTACCTCGCGGGACGGCCGCCGGAGGAGTTGGGACTCACGCCCATGCCGGACGTGGCGGCGGCGGAGACGACAGAGGCGATTCAGCACGGAATCTTCCGTTTTGGCGCCCTCCCCATCGCGCTCTACGGCCTCTTCGGAGGCCTCATGTGGCGCAGTCATCGAAAAAATCGCATCGCCTCCGAAGACGTCAATGATGAGGGAGGTGCGGCGTGAAAACTCACCTACCCGGACGCGTGAGACAACCGTACTTCAGTACCGGCACATACATTCTCCTCGCACTCGTCGGGATCGGCTTCTCGTTCGGGCTTGCACGATTCATCACCGGGCTCGGCGCCGTCACGAACCTCAGCGACCGCTTCCCGTGGGGGATCTGGATCGCGATCGATGTTGCCTGTGGCGTAGCTCTCGCCGCTGGGGGATTCACAACTGCTGCATTTGTAGAGATTTTCGGCGGGCGGCGATTCAAGCCGTTCATTCGACCCGCGATCCTCACCGCATGGCTCGGTTACGGGATGGTCGGTTTCGGTCTCCTCTTCGACCTCGGACGCTACTGGCAGGCCTGGAAACCCATTTTCCACTGGCAGGGCAACTCGGTCCTCTTCGAGGTCGGCATGTGTGTGCTCGCCTACCTCATCGTACTCACGATCGAGATCACCCCGAGCCTGCTCGAGGGTCTCATCGACCGCGCCGATCGAAACGAGTGGGGTGCAGGCGTGTTGCGGCGGTTGGTTGTTCCTGCACGGGCCCTGCGCCGCGGAGTTCTGATCGTTCTCCCCGTCTTCGTCATCGCTGGTGTGGTTCTGTCCTGCATGCACCAGTCCTCTCTCGGCACACTGATGGTGATCGCCCCCACCAAGCTGAGTGCGTTCTGGTACACCCCGTGGCTGCCGGTGCTCTTCCTGTTGTCGGCGATCATGATCGGCTTCCCGATGGTGATCATCGAGTCGATTTTCTCCGCCCGCAGTTTCGGCCGCGAGCCGGAGATGGAGATCTTGGAACCGCTCGCACGAATCATCCCGTGGACAATCGGCGTTTACGCCGTGTTCAAGATCGCGACCCTGCTTGCGGTCGCCGACCGCCTTGACACGCTTCTTCACCCCGGCTGTACCACCGCCCTCACGATCGAGTTCGTCGCCGGATTGGCCGTGCCGTTCGTGATGCTTCTCTTCCGCGGCGTACGCCGATCGCCAGGCTGGCTCTTTACCGCCTCTTTCCTGCTGGTCTTCGGCGTCGTGCTCAATCGGCTCAACGTTTTCCTCGTTGGCTACCACCCGCAGACCGCCGGCCCCACCTACTTCCCCTCCGTTGGGGAGATCGCGGTCACCACCTCCATCATCGCGTTCCTCGCCCTGCTGTATCGGTTCTTCGCCATCAACGCGCCGATTCTCACCGGCCCCGAGGATAACGGTGAAGGACTGGTGATCGCCGACGAGCCGCCCGTGCCGAAAAAGTGGGCGTGGACATTCCGCGCCATAGCGGTGGCGTCACTCGTAACCTTCATCGGCCTCTACGCCACCGTTCACCGGATTTCCATCTCGCACGCGACAACCGCCCGCCAGCGGATCTACCAAATGCCGGCGGCGCTTGCGGCTCAAACCGAGGCGCCCGAAGCGATCGCCCACATCTTGCGACCGCGCGGCTACCAGACCGCCTATCTGATGGAGAGCCCGGTCATCAATACGGCATCGTCGAACTTCTACGGACCGGTGAGGTTTTCCCACCGCTCGCATGACAGCTTCACCGGCGGCGACTGCGGTGTCTGCCACCACCGTTTCTCGTTCGACGACGAAGACCGTGTCGGAGTCGACCTCAGTGAGCTCCACGCAATGATGGATATCCGCCTCGGCGGCCCGTGCAGCTCCTGCCACGGCGACCTCGAAGACAACACCCCGCAAAGCTGCGGACACTGCCACGGCCATGCCAACGAACCCGACGCTTCGGCCCGGCCAGGGCTCAAGGGAGCGCTCCACCGCCAGTGCATCGGCTGCCACGAGCAAAGCTCCAGGGGGACGAACGCGCCGACAACGTGTAACTCCTGCCATCATCCGTTGGTTCCATACCACGGGGAGCTGATGGGCGATATGACGCACGCGGAAGGGCCGGAAGCGATCACTCGGCGATGCCTCGACTGCCACCAGGAGACAGGTGAGGATGTGATGCGCTCGGTCCACTGGAAGTGGGGAGGTCATTCGCCCAGTGTCGCCGGTTACGAGCACCACGTGGACCTCGGCCTCGAAACGGTGCTCAACAACTACCTCATCTGCGCAGGCGCCAACCCGCAGAACTGTTCCGCCTGCCACATCAGCTTTGGCCGTGCAACCGACCTCACCGGCGCCGCCGATCCGGCCAGCATGGACTGTCTGATCTGCCACGACACCACGGACACCTACCGAAAGCGGGCCGGCGGCGGCGGCGAGCCGGATGACGGTGTCGATCTCGTTCTGGTGTCGAACAGCGTCGGCCGCCCGGGCCGCAACAACTGTGGCCTCTGCCATTTCTACAGCGATGGCGGCGCAAACGTCAAGCATGGCGACCTGGAACCGATGCTCGCCAACCCACCGCCCGATTTCGACGTGCACATGGGGCGCGCCCACATGCTCTGCCAGGACTGCCATAGGACTCACGAGCACCGCATCATGGGCCGCTCTATGACCGCCCCGGCTTCCGAGGGCGAGGTGCGGTGCGAGCAGTGCCACGGCGTGCAACCGCACCGGATTGTAGGCGTGCTCGGCTCGCACCTCGACAACCACGTGCGATCGGTGGCTTGTGAGACGTGCCACATCCCGCACGTGGCGAAGGAGACTCCAACCCAGGTGTTCCTCGACTACTCCATGGCAGGCGAGGATCGCGAGCCAACCCTTGACGCCTACGGCATGCCCACCTGGAAGAAGGAGTGTGGCGAGATGAGGTGGGTGAAAAATCTGGTGCCCACCTACATGTGGTTCGACGGTTCGCGGGATGCGTACGTGCTCGGGGAGAAGATCGATCCGCGGCGAACGACGGTGCTCAACGCGCCGCTCGGCGACCGGAGTGTTCCAGCCGCGCGCATCGCGCCGTTCAAGGTCCACACCGCGGTGCAGCCCTACGACTCCGAGAACAATATTCTCGTCACCCCCCAGTTGTGCTCGGCGTTTTGGGACGACTTCAAGTGGGACAGGGCGATCGCCGACGGAATGAAGGCCACGGGTTTGGAGTACTCGGGCTCGTACGACTTCACCACGACTGTGATGTACTCGGCGCTGCACCATGAGGTCGTGCCGAAGGATCAGAGCCTCGGCTGCGCCGACTGCCATGCCCACGAGGCGGTGGCGTGCAGGCGGTGCCACCACGACCCTCAGAACCTGGGGCAGCCCGAGCACGTCGGCCGGACCTATCCCGATGAGGACCGGCGTCTGGACTTCAAAAAGCTCGGGTACGAGGACGACCCCGCCCTGATCGGCGGCAGGTTCTTCTCCTGGTTTGACGGTCCAGCGGCGCCCCGGGGTCAGTGATCGCAAACAGGGAGCCAGTCCATGTATTAGGCGACGGGCAGGAGCACGGTAAAGGTGCTGCCCTCACCGACCGTTGACTCGACCTTGATCTCGCCGTCGTGCTTCTGGACGATACCGAGGGACACCGACAGACCGAGCCCGGTCCCACTGCCGCTTGATTTGGTTGTGAAGAACGGGTCGAAGATGGCCTTGAGAACCCGGGGCGACATCCCTGGACCGGTATCTTTGATGTAAATGGCGATACATTGGGTGTCGAGGCTCACATCACCGCTGATGGTGAGCGTGCCTCCCCCGTCCACCATCGCATCGATCGCGTTGAGGATGAGGTTGAGGAAGACCTGGCTCAGATACTGACGGTCACCGTTGATTTCCGGCAGGTCGTTGGGAATATCGCCTACCAATCGGACTCCGGAAAGTTTGAGCTGATTGGCTGCAAGATTGATCGCGTTGCCTACGACCTCGCCAATCTTCAGTCGTTCGGTGCTGATTTCGCTTTCGCGGGCGAAATCGAGGAGATTGCGAATGATCTTGCCGGCCCTCTCCGTCTGCTCCACGATGTCACCAATCAACTCCTGTTTCTCATCCCCGGGCAGGGTGTCGAAATCTTCTTGGAGAACGGCTGCGGTCAACATGATGTTGTTGATGGGGTTGTTGACCTCGTGTGCGATACCGGCGGTCAGAGATCCGACGGCGCGAAGCTTCTGTGACTGGAGAAGAAACTCCTCGCGGCGCTCGAGCTCGCGGGACATCCGGTTGATCGCGATCGCGAGGTCGGTGAACTCGTCACGAGACTTTCGAACTGGAATTATCGGCGAAAAATCACCGGCACCGATCCGTCGCGCCGATGCCATCAGCATTTCGAGGCGCTGCATCATGTGCCGCCGCATGAAGACCGCAGCGTAGACCGAAAGAGCAACGACAAGCAGGAGGTAGACCACGGGGACGACCTTGGAGACGGCGAGCAACGTGTGGACGCTCTCGCGTTCCCTGTCGGCGATCTTCTGACCGCAGGAAACCAGACCCGAACCGGTGTTACGGAGTTTCTGGTAGATCTCCCGGCGAGCGGTCGTTTCTGCAGGATCTCCGGACCGGTCGAGACCACGCACCTTGCCGATCAGCTCCTGGTAGTGCCACAGATTGACCTCGAGAAACTCGAGGCACTCGGCGCTCACCGACATACTGAGTTCCTCCCAGGATTGCTCCAAGGCGGCATTTGCGGCATCAATGTGGAAATCCACATGCTCGAGATCACCACCGTATAGAAGGAAGTTCTTTTCGAATCGCCGTGCCTGGAGTATCTCGTAGTTCAACTGATCGGCGACGCCAATCAACTCCATCTTGCGGTCGATAAGGGACAGCAGTACCCACATCACCACCGTGATAGCGACGGAACCCACGGTGAACAGCGCAAGCATCGTGGCGAGTCGACCGCGAACACTGATTTTAGGGCGGGAGAGCAGGGTTTTTTCGGCCTCGGTGGTCGTTACCGTCGCGTGTTCGACGAGGTCGAATTCCCCTACCATCGGGCCCGGTGTGCTCATTCTCCTCCCAACCGCCGCGAGGCTGGCTCGCGTGGCATCAGCGGCCCAGTTCCTTGACCGCCTTCAAGATGACCTCGCGCAGGTCGTCGGGCTTGAACGGTTTGGCGATGAAATCAAACGCGCCGCGGGTGAGAGCCTCGCGCGCCACCTCGACCGTCGCATAGCCGGTGATGAGGATCACCTTGGTTCGAGCTGATTTCTCGAGCACGTGCTC
>JAIVTZ010000081.1:0-9080 GCA_049188105.1 Deltaproteobacteria bacterium
TGAATATCTGAAGGATATTTCTCAAAAAACCCTGGCACAAACTTTGCGTGGAGAGTTCCCGGGAGACGAAAATGATCAAGGACGATTCTTGCATGGACCGACCGGTGAATCAGCAACCACTCACGCGCCGACTGCGCGTCATTGTCCCTGTGGCCATCGCATTGATCATCGCAGGCGTTGCTCTCATGCCCTCGATCGCGCGCTGGTTTCGATCGGAAACTTCGATCGACGCCTCACGCATTCGGGTGGCCGAGGTCGTCCGGGGCGATCTCGTACGCGAAATCTCGGTCGAAGGACGCATTGTCGCCGCCTTTCACCCTACCTCATTCAGCCCGGCGCGCGGCATCGTCACGATTGATGTCAAAGCAGGTCAGGTCGTCGATGAGGGCGATATTCTCGCCCACATCGCAAGCCCGGAATTGGGCAGTCTGGTGGCCCAGGAAGAGACCACTCTGAACAGCCTGCAATCGACCAATGCACGCCTGCGCCTCGAGGCCCGCCAGAGCCGGATGGACAATGAGCAGCAAGTCGATCTCGGACGCGTTGAACTCGCAGCTGCAAAACGCTCCCGCGAGCGGGCTGAGAAGCTGCACAAACTCGGCCTGGTCAATGAAATCGATCTTGAATCAGCCCGCGATACGGTCGTCATCGTCTCACTCAAACTGGAACAGGCCGAAAAACGTGTTGAACTCGGCTCGGAAATCCTCGGTTTCGAGCTCGACAACGCTCACCAGCAGCTCGACCGTCAGCGCCTCCTCGTGGACGAACTCGAACGCAGAGTCGAGGCGCTGACTATCCGCGCGCCGGTCGCCGGCCTCGTGTCGCGTTTGCATGTCGAAGATCGCCAAGCCGTCAGTACCAATGACCCGCTGATCACAGTCGTCGATCTTTCGGCCTATGAGGTCGAAATCGCCATCGCCGAATCCTACTCCAACGAGATCAACCCCGGCACAGAGGCCGTGGTCGTGAAGGACGGCATCGAATACCCGGCCCAGGTACTGAGCGTCGCCCCTGAAGTTGAAGGGAGCCGCGTCAAAAGCAGGGTGATTTTCACCGGAGCTACACCCGATGGACTGAAACAGAACCAGCGCGTCACCGCACGCCTCATCCTCGAAACCCGGCCCGACGTGCTCAAGGTGCAACGTGGGCCGTTTCTCGGCGACGGCGCCGGCCGCATGGCATACGTCATCAACGGCGGCATGGCTGTCAAGCGGCCGATCAAAACCGGAAGCACGAGTATCTCGGAAGTCGAGATCATTTCCGGGCTCGAAGAAAACGAGCGCATCATCATTTCCGACATCGCCCGATTCGAGAATGCCGAAAACGTCCTACTCCGCTAAATCACTTCAAGGAGAATACGATGATCAAAATGCAGGGAATTCGCAAAATCTACCGTACCGAACACGTCGAAACCCATGCCCTCGACAGCTTCGATCTCGACGTCCAGCCCGGAGAGTTCATTGCGATCATGGGGCCATCCGGCTCCGGCAAAACGACTCTGCTCAACCTCACCGGTTTGCTCGACGGCTTCGACCACGGCTCTTATATACTTGATGGTGAGGATGTTACGACACTGTCGGATCGACAGATGTCGCGCATTCGCAATTTGAAGATCGGATTCATTTTCCAGACCTTCAACCTCATTCCCGACCTCAACGTCTTCGACAATGTCGACGTGCCGTTGAGATACCGCGGTCTGCCCGCAAAAAGGCGGCGCGCGGCGATCGAAGAGGCCCTGTCGACCGTCGGTCTGAGGTCGCGTTCGAAACACCTGCCGTCCCAGCTCTCCGGCGGCCAGCAGCAGCGGGTTGCCGTAGCGCGCGCGATCGTCGGCCGACCCAAACTCATCCTCGCCGACGAACCGACAGGCAACCTCGATTCGGCGATGGCCAACGACATCATGGATCTGCTCGAAGACATCAACGAGAACGGCACGACGGTCATGATGGTCACTCACGATCCAGATCTCGCCCACCGCGCGGCGCGGCAGATCCACCTGCTCGACGGCTCGCTGATCGACCTCAAAACTCAGGATTCCCACGTTCCTCTCGCCGCCATGCCAACCGGGCTGGCAAGCGCGGATTGTTGATCGGGGAGGTTGATCATGTTCGCGTATCAGCTCCGCCTCGCATTCAAGAGCCTTCGCCGCAACCCTGTACTTTCAACCCTGCTGGTGGCAGCGATCGGCCTCGGCATCGCCGTGTCGACGGCCTCGGTGACGATGTATCACATCTACTCGAGCAACCCGATTCCCCATAAGAGCGACGTACTCTTCCACGTCGAAATCGACAATTGGCATCCGGACCGCCCGTTCGACAGTGATCATCCTGAACGAGCCCCATCTCAGCTCACCTACCGTGACGCGACGGCGATCATGCAATCGCAGATTCCGACCTATCAAAACGCTGCATTCCGCGGTGAGCTGATGGTGTTCCCCGACGGCCGTGAGCAGCGCCCCTTTCGGGAGGTAGTGCGGATGTGTTCTGCCGATTTCTTCATGATGTTCGACGTGCCTTTTCAGCACGGCGGCGGATGGACCGATGCAGCCGATCAATCGCCGGAACCGGTTATCGTCATTGACTCAAGAACCAATCAACGACTCTTTGGCGGCAGCAATAGCGTCGGCCGATCGCTCAAGATCGAGGACCGTTATTTCACCATCGTCGGCGTACTCGCACCGTGGCGTCCGACGCCCAAACACTACGATCCGACCGTCAACGCATTCGGCGAACCCGAAGCGATCTACATGCCCTTCAATTTCACTCCGGTCTTCGAGATCACCAACAGCGGCAACACCTGGGGTTGGATGTCTGAGACCATCGACTCCCACGAGGAGTATTTGCAGTCCGAACTGCTCTGGATCCAGATGTGGGTACAACTCGACGGTGAAAGGCAGAAACAGGCATATCAGGACTTCCTCGACGCCTACGTGCTTGAGCAAAAAAAGCATGGCCGTTTCGGCCGACCCCTGAACAACCGGTTGCTCGACGTCATGGCCACGTTGGAAGAACGTGAAGTGGTGCCGGATTCTACAAAGAGTCAGCTCGTCGTATCGCTGCTCTTTCTCGTCGTGTGCTCGATCAATCTCATCGGCATCCTGCTCGGCAAATTCTTGAGCCGGGCCCCGGAAATCGGCGTACGCAGGGCCCTCGGAGCGAGCCGCCGCTCGGTCTTCATACAGCACCTGATCGAGTGCGAGGTCATCGGCGTGCTCGGCGGCTCGCTCGGGCTCGCACTCTCAGTGATGGTGCTCAACGCTATTAATCGCATGTTGTCAAACGGCGAACAGCTCCACCTCGATCTCACCATGGTCGGCGCCGGGCTGCTGCTCTCTCTGGTGGCCGGCCTGATCGCCGGCATCTACCCATCCTGGCGCATCTGCCACGTCGCGCCCGCCGTTCACCTCAAAATGCAGTGATTGGAGATTGTCATGGAATTCGGTCCAATTTTCCGCGCGCTTTTAAACAACCGTACGAGGTTCTGGCTGATACTTGTCGAAGTTGCCCTGACGCTCGCCATTGTGGTCAACTGCACCTCTATCTACCTTGAAAAACGCCGGTCCTTTAATTCCCAGACAGGCATGGACGTGGCGAATATTCTCGTCATCACCACCGAGCCATTTGGTGAAAATTTCGAGGTCGAGGAGTTTGTCGAAGACGTGGGCGACTCAGATCTCGCCCGATTGCGCAGCCACCCCTCTGTCATCAATGCAACACCAATCCGCCATATTCCGTTGTCCGGCAGTGGCTCGTCAACCGGCCGAAAGGCGGCCGGTTCCGAAATCGATACCGTGAGGATCGGCTATTTCTGGGTCGATGAAAACGGCCTCGAGACCCTCGGCGTCAAACTGATTGATGGACGCAACTTCACTCGAGCAGACATCCGAAGCAGGAGTGACAACGGCAACGAGATTCCACGCAATGTCATCGTCACCAAGGCCTTCGCAGAACGGATATCCCCTGACGGCAACGTTGTAGGCAGCCAGATCTCTAACGGAGATGACGAACTCACGGCAACGGTCATCGGCGTCATCGACCACATGAGCAATTCGTGGCCGCGTTCGTCGTTCGGTGATCATACGATGCTGCAGCCGGGCATGGTGCGTGACAGCCGCGAAATGAATTATCTGGTACGCACTGAGCCCGGCACCATCGACTCTCTCTACACTGAACTCGAAGAATTGATGGTTTCGCTCGAGAGCGATCGCGTTGTCACGGTGCGAACGCTCTCAGAGATCAAACTCCGTTATTTCAAACGCACGCTCATGGCGATGAAGATCTGGGCAGCCGTGGTCGTGCTCATGATCATCGTCACCTCACTGGGAATTGTCGGTTTGACCTCGTTTTCGGTGACACAACGTACGCGAGAGATCCGCACACGGCGCGCGCTCGGCGCGACCAGGTTGGCCATCCTGCGTTATTTCGTCATCGAGAACTGGCTGATCACAGGGATCGGTTTGGCGCTCGGCACTCTGCTGACGATCGGCCTCAACTTCGTACTCGCCCAGTACGCCGAGGCCCCAAAGATCGACTGGATGCTGCTTGTCGGCGGCGCCGCTGTCCTGTGGACCGCCGGTCAGCTCGCTGCGCTCATTCCAGCCATGCGCGCCACCACAGTCACGCCGGAGATCGCGACCAGGACGGTATGAGGCGCTACAATACCGAGGTGAACACTCCACCGCTCAGGGTACTCATCGTCGACGATCAGCCTGCCGTGGTCACGGCGCTCCAGGTATTGCTCGATATCCACGACATCAGCCACGTCGCGGCTTCGACGCCATCCCAGGCGCTGGAGATTGCCTCGACCGAAACTCTCGGGGCAGTGATCCAGGACATGAACTTCAGCCCCAACGAGACCTCGGGCCGTGAGGGAGTCGAACTCTTTCGAGCTCTACGAAGGGCGGAACCTTCACTGCCGATTTTGCTCGTCACGGCCTGGGCATCACTCGAAGCCGCAGTCGAGTTGGTCCAAGAGGGCGCCAACGATTATTTGCGCAAACCTTGGGATGACGATTTGTTCATCAACCGTCTGCGCGACCTGCTGAAGATGCGCCGGCTCGAGATCGAAAACCAACAACTGCGCTTCATGACCGAAGAATCGCAGCAGACGCTCGCCGAAGAGTACGACCTCTGCGGCCTGGTCTACGCCTCGCATGTGATACACGAAACCGTTAGCCTTGCCGTCAATGTGGCCCGATCCGAAGCGCCAGTGCTCATCACAGGCCCTACGGGTTCGGGCAAGGAACTTCTCGCCGAGATCATCCAGGCCAATTCACGCCGTTCGGGCGAGGCATTCCTTCGCGTCAACGTCGGCGCCATCCCGGTCGATCTGATGGAGAGCGAACTCTTTGGCGCTGAATCCGGTGCCTTCACCGGCGCCTCGTCGCGCCGCATCGGCCACTTCGAGACCGCCGACAAGGGTACTCTCTTCCTTGACGAAGTTGACGCGCTCTCGCTGTCCGGCCAGGTCAAGCTCCTGCGCGTCCTACAGAGCGGCGAATTCCGCCGCCTCGGCTCGAGCCGTAGTCACAACACTGATGTGCGCATCATCAGCGCGACCAACGCCGATCTCGACCAGGCGATCACCGACAAGCGCTTCAGGGAAGACCTCTATTATCGACTCAACGTCGTCGAATTGAAGATCACGGCGCTCTGCGAACGTCGCGACGACATTCTGCCGCTGGCTCGCCATTTTCTCGACAGGTTCAGCGGCCGAGCACAGACCCTCAGCCCGACTGCCGAACGAGCGCTGCTCGACCACCCGTGGCCGGGCAATGTGCGGGAGCTCGAAAACCGCATCCAGCGCGCCACGGTGGTCAGCTCACGACCCGAGGTCGATTTCGAAGACCTCGGCTTCGATTCCGGGCAATATGCTCCCCTGCCGAAAGGTCATGACGAGGAGCGTCAACGCGTCATCGATGCCCTCGACCGTTCGCATGGTGTGGTTGCCCACGCGGCGGAAGTTCTCGGAATCAGCCGTCAGGCCCTGTATCGCAAGATGTCAAAACTCGGCATCGAGGTCGAGCGGAAGGCGCGCCCGGAAAGACCGCAGCGCTGATGGACCGAAACCAAGGCCACGAGGAAGGGCCCCGGCGGTTTCAAACCTCTTTCGCCGGCAGAGTCTACCTGGCCTTTGCCTCGGTCCTGGCCCTCATGGCCGCGATTGCCGCAGTTTGCAGCGCGATCCTTGTCGATCCGTGGCTGGTCTTTTTGATCGCGCTCCTCATCGGACTGCCTATCGGCGCCGTGCTGGTGGCGAGGATCCTGCGGCCGCTCGACATCACTTTGAGCGGACTGCGCGATGGCATTTCCAGCTTTCGCGACCGCGACTTCACCCTGCGCCTGGCCTCCGACCGTAACGACGAAATGGGCGAATTAGCGAGGCTCTACAACGACGTCGGGCGCCTGCTGCTGGAAGAACGGCACAATATCCGTCAGAAGGAACTGCTGCTCGAAGCCGCTCTCGACCGCTCGCCGGTCGCGACCATGCTGGTCAATCAGCTTGGACGCGTCATTTTTTCCAACCCCGAAGCGCGCAAACTCCTGCTTGGCGGCGCCAAACTTGAAGGGCGTTCCTTCGCCGAGATCGAACAACGCTGTCCCGAAGACATGCGCAAGATTCTGGCCAGCGAGGGCGGAGGCATCTTCACGGTCAAGCGGGACGAGGTCGTCGAGACCTATCACCTGTCGCAGCGCCAATTTCTGCTCAACCGGCAGCGCCACAGCCTCGTGCTGATCCACCGCCTCACCGGCGAACTCGGCCGTCAGGAGGCAGCGATCTGGAAAAAGGTTATCCGGGTCATCTCACACGAGCTCAACAATTCCCTCGCGCCGGTTTCGTCGCTCGTGCATTCGGCCAAACTGGTTGCCGACCGCCCAGACCTCAGCCAAAAGACCGAAGAGATATTCACCACCATTGAGGAACGACTCGAACACATTGCGCAGTTCATCGAAGGCTACGCAAAATTCGCCCGCCTGCCCGAACCCCGCAAAAGCGAAGTCGACTGGTTGAAATTGTTGACGAATCTCGGCGATTTCCCATCGCTCACGATTGAAGAGCCTCTGCCGTCACGCCCTGGCTTCGGCGATATCGCGCAGCTCCGACAGCTGCTGATCAATCTCGTCAAGAACGCCGTCGAAGCATCTGAAACGGAACCGCGAGTGTCAATCCGAGTGCGCGACGCTGGTAACGGTACATACCTGCACATCTCGGACCGCGGCCCGGGCATGGACGAGGAGACGATGAAAAAGGCTCTCCTACCTTTTTACTCGACCAAAAAGACGGGCACCGGTCTCGGCCTCGCCCTGAGCCGGGAGATCGTCGAGGGCCACGGCGGCACGATCAGCCTCCAGTCGCGCCCCGGCGGCGGGACGATCGTCACCTGCTGGCTGCCGGCGCACTGAGGCTTATCGGTACCTATCGGCAGATGGGTGCCGCCCTTCGCATTGTTGCATTAAGAGCACGGGTGCTCCGTCGGGATGCTCAGGTTCTGGTTCCCGTCTGGGGCGTGATGATGATCTTGCCCAGCCCGCCACCGTCTTGCAGGTAGCTCATGGCCGCGCGGGCTTCGCTCAGCGGGAAGGTCCGGTCGATGACGGGCGTGAGCTTCCCGGCTTCGAGCAGCTCCTTTAGCTCGGTCATGATCTCGGTCTTCCCGGGCACCGAGAAGCTCAGCGCGGGGAGGTGTCGGTCGAAGGGTGCCAGCGCCAGGAGCTTGAAGAAATGCGGCAGGCTCCCCAGCAGGCGACCGCCCGCGGCTCCATAGTGTTCGTGGCCGATGATGACGTAGATCCCCGTGGGCTTCAGGACGCGCTTGCAGTCCTTGAGGGACAGGGTCGACGCCACGTCGAAGATGAGGTCGTAGCGTTCGTCACCCTGGGTGAAGTCCTCCCGGCGGTAGTCGATGACCTGGTCCGCGCCCAGGCCGCGCAGCATCTCCAGCTTCTCGGCCCGGTCCACCGCGGTGACCGTGGCGCCGCGCGCCTTGGCCACCTGCAGGGCGATGGAACCCACGCCGCCTCCGGCCCCGTTGATCAGCACACGGTGCCCGGGCTGGACCTCGGCACTGCCCCCGAGGTTGATGAGCGCGATGTACCCGGAGGTTGGGACCGACGCCGCCTGCTCGAAGCTCACGTTCTCGGGCTTTTGCTCCAGTGCCCCCTCGGGGACGGCCGCGCGCTCGGCGAACGTGCCCCCGTTTCGCCACTGCATCTTCATGTGGCTCTCGCCGAACACGGCGTCCCCAACCTTGAAGCGGGTGACGTCATTGCCCACGCACTCGACCACCCCCGCCAGGTCCGTTCCGGGAACGAGGTCCTTGGGCCTGAAGAGCCCGGCCCCCATCAGGCGCACGAGGATGGGCCTACCGCTCACTACATGCCACACATCGGCGTGGACGGAGGTAGCCCGAACCCGGACCAGCACCTCGTCGTCTCCGACCTCGGGCGTGTCGATCTCCCTGAGCTCCAGGACGTCCTGGGGCTCGCCATAGCGGGTCTGAACGATCGCCTTCATCGTGACGCGCCTCCCACCGTGATGACGGCTTTCCCCAGAACGTGTCCTTCTCCAAGATGCCGGAGTGCTTCGGGAACCTCACTCAGCGCGAAGGGCCCATCGATGACGGGTACGACTTTGCCCGCTTCGAGGAGCTGCTTCAGGAAAGCCAAATCCTTGTTTGGTTTGTGAACCAAGATGACCATTTTCTTGCTCCCGGTCATTGAGCGCCATCGTCCCAGGAGCAGAAGTTGGAGGATTCGAGCCATGGAACCTCCGACCATGACGTAGATTCCATTAGGACCCAGCGCACGCTTGTAGTCGAACATCGAACGATATCCCGCAACATCGAGAATCAGGTCATAGCACTGCCCATTCTTGGTAAAGTCCTCTCGTGTGTAGTCGATGACGTGGTCTGCACCGATCGAGCGCATCATGTCCAACTTGCTCGCGCTGTCCACGCCGGTCACCTCAGCCCCGAAATACTTGGCAATCTGCACCGCGAACGTGCCCACACCACCGCCCGCACCGTTGATCAAGACCTTCTGCCTCGGTTGAGTGTGTCCGTAATCCCGAATACCCTGCAG
>JAIVTZ010000082.1:0-9031 GCA_049188105.1 Deltaproteobacteria bacterium
TTGAATGCCAAACTTCAGACACGGGTAAAGGGTAAAGGGTAAAGAGTAAAGGCCTTCTTTGAGTGATTCACCCAGCCCGAAACTCTTAACTCTCAACTCTTAACTCTTAACTCTTCACCCTTAACCCTCAACTCTTTACCCGTGTTCGGAGACGGGTCAAAAAAACCCCCTCCGGCGGGGGAGGGGGTTGGGTTTTCGCCTTGAATATGGAGATTTCTAGCCTACCAGCCGCCGCCGCCGCCACCACCGCCGCCGCGCCGGTCCTGGGCCACGTCGACCCGGATCGCACGCCCGTCGAGCTCGAAGCCGTTCATGGCTGCGATTGCCTTGTCGGCAGCCTCGTCATCGGCGAAGGTGACGAACCCGAACCCGCGCGAGCGGCCCGAGTCACGGTCAGTGATCACCTTGGCCTCGGTGATCTCACCGAACTGCGCGAACGCGCCGTGCAGCCCATCGTCGTTTGTATCCCAACTCAGACTTCCTACGAACAGTTTCTTGCTCATCGCTCCGGTATTCCTTTCGGGGTGCTCCACCCTCTCGGGCGCCCCCCTGTCTCTCGGTTCCGGCGAATCGAACTGATTCACCCTTCCGCCGGCCACCACGACGGTAACCGCACAAGCGCCTAACTTTACCCTACAATGCTCGGCCATGATGCCAGGAATAGCGGACCGGCGGCGCGAATCCGAGATGATCTCGGTCAGCGGGCTATTCGTCTACCCGCTGAAGTCGTGCTGTGGGGTGACGGTCGATGAGGCGGTTGTCGGCGCAACCGGGTTCGAGCTAGATCGTCGTTGGATGGTCGTGGGTGACGACGGCGTGTTCCTGAGCCAGCGCGGGCACCCCCGCCTCGCTCTGGTGAGGGTGCGAATCGGTGATGATCATCTTCGGCTCGAGGCCCCGGACCTCCCCGCCTTCGAACTGCCCCTCGAGCGTCAGTCGGGACCGACGATCAAGGTGACGGTCTGGAGGGACGACTGCGCGGCGCTCGACGAGGGGAGGGACGCAGCGGCGTGGTTCTCCGAGCATCTTGGATCGAGCGCTCGTCTCGTGCGGCTCGCTGATGACGACGCGCGGCCGTTGAGCTCATCGTCGGCGCAACCCGGGGACAGGGTCTCCTTCGCCGATGGGTTCCCCTTCTTGCTGCTGTCCGAAGCTTCGTTGGCGGGGCTCAACAAACGTCTGCCCCTGCCGGTGCCGATGGACAGATTTCGACCCAACATCGTCATCACGGGATGCCCGGCCCACGCAGAGGACGGCTGGCGGCAGGTGCGGATCGGCGACGTCGATTTTCGCGTCGCCAAGCCGTGCGCTCGCTGCGTGATCACGACCACCAATCAGGAAACGGGTGATCGGAGCCCCGAGCCCCTCCGCACCCTGGCAACCTACCGGCTTTGCGACGGTCAGGTGCTATTCGGTCAGAATCTCGTTCACGGGGGACCGGGGAGGGTGCGCGTGGGTGAGCCGGTGGTGGTGCGTTCCAACAAGAAACAACAGTGACCAACCTGCGACAGCTGATAGAATAACGACGTGAAAGAGCGGACAATTTCACTGTCGGCGATCTCGAAGGTGCGCCGCGTGGGCTGGGTGGGTCTGATCTGCAATCTGTTGCTGGCGGCCGCGAAAGCCGCTGCCGGAATCATCGGCCACAGCCAGGCTGTGCTCGCCGACGCTCTCCACAGCCTCACCGACTCGGTGACCGACATCGCGGTGATCCTCGGGGTGAAGTTCTGGACGGCGCCGGCGGATGAGGACCACCCGCACGGCCACGGTCGCGTCGAGACGTTGGTCACGGTGTTCATCGGTTTGGCGGTGGGAGCGGTTGCCGTCGGCATGGGGGTGGAGGCGATCAGAGGGCTGAAGCACGAGCCGGTGGTTGTCCCTTCCGGAGTGGCGCTGGTTGTTTCCCTGCTTTCCATAGTGGTCAAGGAAGCGCTTTACCAGTGGACCGCGAGGGTTGGGCGCGAAGTAGGGTCACCTGCCCTGGAAGCAAACGCCTGGCACCATCGCTCGGATGCCATCTCCTCGATCCCCGCGGCGATCGCGGTAGCGGTGTCGATCATCGATCCGGAATGGGCGATTGTCGATCGTGTGGGCGCGGTGGTTGTGTGCTTGCTGATTCTGCAAGCCTCGTGGCGGATTCTCCGCCCGGCAGTGGATCAGCTGATCGACGCCGGAGCGCCGGAATCCGAGCGGCGGCGAATCGAAGAGGTGGCCCTCGGCGTGGATGGGGTCGAGGCGGCGCACGCGGTCCGCACCCGTTACGTCGGTTCCAAGCTCGCCGTGGACCTTCATGTCGAGGTGGACGGCGGTCTCAGTGTCGGCGACGGCCATGCGATTGCGGTGG
Organism: Deltaproteobacteria bacterium; assembly: GCA_049188105.1. Classification (GTDB taxonomy): domain Bacteria; phylum Acidobacteriota; class Thermoanaerobaculia; order Thermoanaerobaculales; family Sulfomarinibacteraceae; genus Sulfomarinibacter. The sequence goes on from JAIVTZ010000082.1 coordinate 2,345, forward strand.
AGGTGCGCGAGAAATTGATCGCCGAGGGGCCGAACGTGGCCGACGCCGTCGTGCAGATCGAGCCCCACCGCCTGCCGAGTCGTGACTGACATGAGTGCTCTCACGGCATACGCCTCGGTCGCACGGGCGCCCTTTCTGTTGCTGCCGCCGACGCTTGTGGCGTCGGGCGCGGCGGCGGCGGCCTGGAATGGATCGTTTTCCTGGTCGCGGACGGTGCTCGCGTTGGTGGGGTTGGTGAGTCTTCACATGGCGGTCAACATCCTCAACGAGTGGAGCGATATGCGCACGGGGATCGATCTTGCGACCGAGCGCACACCGTTCTCCGGCGGCAGCGGGACGCTGCCGGCCGGGGGTATGAGCGTGCGGACGGCGCTGATCTTCGGTCTCGTCTGCGCCGGCGTTGGGTTGGTGATCGGGCTGTGGTTTCTGCTCGAGGTCGGGTGGGTGCTGCTGCCGATCATCATCGCAGGCGCGGTCTCCGTGCTTGCCTACACCGATGTGTTGGCACGGATCGGCATAGGCGAGATCGCCGCCGGGTTCGGCCTCGGCGCCGGTCCGGTGATCGGCGCCGCGCTGGTGCAGGGCGGCGGCTGGAGCACGGCCGCGGTGGCGGCCTCGGTCCCGGCCTTTTTCATGACCTTCAATCTGCTCCTCCTCAACGAGTTCCCCGACGAGCAGGCGGACCGGGAGGGGGGCCGCCGCAACCTGGTGATCCTCCTCGGTCGCCGTGCGGCGGCGTGGATCTACGCCGCCGCAGGTCTGGCGACCCCGCTCGCGATCGTCATTGCGGTTCTGCTCCGGGTGCTGCCGCCGCTGAGTCTGGTCGCGGTTCTGCCCTCCCTGCTGTTGGTGAAGCCTCTGCGGTGGGCCCTTGCAGACCCGAAGGCGCCGGTGCCCATTCCCGCCCTCGGCGCCAACGTAGTCTGGAACCTGGCCACCAACGCGGTGATGGCGCTGACCCTCGTGATCGCGCTTCGGTTGCTGTGAGCGTGAGTCCGCTCTCCCGAGAAATTTCAAGTTTCTTAGGAGCACCACACCCTAGGTTTCGCTCCGGAATCCATCAGATGAACCCGCCGGTATCAGTCTGCGCTGGTCTTCCTGCTTCGGTCGCCGACTGCTACGAGTCGGTTGCGGCCTTCCTTCTTCGCCCGGTAGAGGGCGCGGTCCGCGGCGCGGAGAACCGCGTCGGCGGTGGTGCGCTGTGGGTTTGGCCCTGCGAGCCCGATGCTGACCGTAACGCCGATGGTGCGGGAAGCTCTCGACTTCTTGCGCGGTGGATCGGGTTTCTTGCGCGGACGGTCCGGTCCGCGGATGGCAAATTTTCGGCCGGAAATCGCGGCGCGAACCTCCTCGAGCGATGGCCGGGCCGCAGCCGCTGCCGACCCGGGGAAGAGGATAGCGAACTCCTCGCCGCCGTACCGGTAGGCCCTTCCGCCTCCGCCGACCCCCTGCAGCTCGGTGGCGACCATCCGCAGGGCCTGATCGCCGGCGCTGTGGCCATGGCGGTCGTTGAAGCGTTTGAAGTGATCCACGTCGACCATGGCGATGGTGTAGTCGCCGACGAGCGTGGGCAGCGCCTCCTCGAGCGCGCGTCGGCCCGGCAACCCGGTGAGCTCGTCATGGTATGCGAGCCGGTAGGAGTCCTCGACGAGACCGAGCAAAAGAACGAGCTGGGCGGCGGTGAATGCAAGGGTGGAAGCGTGAGGGCTGGGGACGGCGAGCAGGGCGAGCGCCGCGGCGGCCGTCACCCAGAGGAGCGACCCCTCGAAGGTGCCGCGGCGGGCGGCGAAGGCGAGGGCGATGAATGCGCCGGCGATGAGGAACACCAAACGAGCGAGGTCGGGAGCGGCGAGGAGATCGCTCAGTGGGCCGAGGAACCCTGGACTCAGGGCTTTATCGGCAGGAGTCGAGAAGGTGAACGCAAGCCAGCCGAGAATCACCACGCCGGCCATGAGACCGAGCATTAACGGTCGGCCGATCGGCTGCTCGGGAAGTAGCGCCAGCAGAGCGAGACAGACCGGGAGGACGAGAGCGAGAGCGACAACGCCCGGTTCGGCGTGGGCCGCGGAGAGGGGACCTCGGATCAGGAAGTTGGCGACCGCGATCGCCAGCGCTGCAACCGCGAGGCGGCCGCGACGAAACCTCCATGCGAGAACCACCAGCAGCACGGCCAGGACCTCGGCGAGGACGTCGATCACCGGCCCATGGGCTTCGGCCAGCCCCGAAAGTCCGGCCAGCCAGGCCGCCAGTACCGGCAAGCCACCGGTGAGAACAGTGATCTTGCCGGCGCCCCTCACAGATCAATTGTAAGGGCAACGAGCTCTCACCTCCGCCAGCGGAGGCTCGGAACTAGCTTGCCGTCTTTGGACCGCACCAGCCAGACCATGTTTTCATCGTCCGGAAAATTAATCTCATAGGTCGTTACCCGGTCGCGGACCGTGACCTCGAGCCGGGTGTTTTTTCGAAAGACGTAGGCGCCCCACTCAAATCCGTTCTTGGAGATGATGCCTTCGGCGAAGTTGTAGGTGTCCGGTTCATTGAACTCCATTTCGACCGGATGCCATTCGCCCTGGATCATGACGTTGCTGTTGGACAGAACCGCGATGCGGTCGCGATTCGACCACACCCACCAGGCTGCGGCAGCCACCACGAGAAGCACGATGAGCCGTTTCAAGATCCTCTTCATGAGACCTCTCCAGCGGTGCGCGACGGCGCAACGATTCGGTTGTACACGACCAGGCCGATGGCGGTCGTGGCGGCGAGAGCCGCGAAGAGCACCCACATCGCGCCCGGCCGGTTGACGCCCTGCGGACCGAAGTGCTGATAGGTGACGCCCGAAAGGAGCCCTCCGAAAAGATTGCCGAGCGCCACGCACCAGTAGAAGTATCCCATGTACATGCCGACCTTTTCCGGTGGGGCGATCCTCCCCGCATACTCTTTGGAGCGTGGGCTGGCCAGCATCTCGCCGACCGAAAAGACCAGCACCGCCGCCACGACGACCCATCCGGTGGGGGCTATGAGGTAGATCAGAAAGCTGACGACGGTCACCGCGACCCCGAGGATGATGCTGGTCAACGGCGACCGTCGGCGCACGATGTAGGAGATGAGGACCTGGAAGGCGATGATGCCGAAGGCGTTGAGGTTGATGATGTACTCGGGTTTGAGCTCGTTGTTTTCGAGCAGGGCTCGGCTCCAATTGGAAATATCGGTGCCGACCCAGGCTGCGATCGTGCTCAGACCGGCGATCAGATCCGAGGTGTCCACGTAGTCGCGGATGTACTCGGGCAGGGTCATAAAGATCTGGTTGAATGAGGTCCAGAAGCCGGCCATCAGCAGCAGGAAGACCATATACCGGCCCTCGCCGACCCGCATCGGCTGCAGCGGCCATGGAGCGGTGTCGTCCCGGCCCGCGGCACGAAGCGCCACGTCACCGAGAAGGTTGAGGCCGAGCCATGCGCCGGCAACGATCGCGACGTGGCCGAAGCTCCACCACTTGGAGCCCATGACCAGCATCACGAGGAGGCCGACGATGAGGAGGAAGAACCGGCCGTTGCCGACCACCCCGATCATGCTCGAAAAGACCTCGGTGAGACTGCGCCGGCTCTCGGCCTCGGCGTCGCGCGGCGGCTCTCGATAGAAGATGAGACAGGTGATTCCCATGACGACGATCCATCCCGCCGACGCCCAGAAGACGTACTTCCAATCCCATCCCCGCACCACGCCGGCGACGATCGGACCGATGAATCCGCCGATGTTGACCATCATGTAGAAGATGCCGAACCCCATGGAGCTGGTCTTCTCGGTTGTCGCCTTGACCACCGTCGAGATCACGACCGGTTTGAACATTCCATGGCCGACCGCGACCAGGAAGTAGACTGCGAGGAAACCCCCAAAAGTGCGTGGCGCGGCCAGCAGGATGTAGGCCGGGGCCATCACAACGACCGACGCGAGGAACATCCGTTTGTAGCCGTAGCGGTCGGCGAGGGCGCCGAAGACGGCCGGGAAGAGATAGAGGAAAAATGTGGCGATACCCTGGATGACGCCTCTGTCCGTGGAGCTGAAGCCGAGCCCGCCATCGGCCACCGAGTTGGTGAGGTAGAGGGTGGAAACGGCATAGAAGCCATACCAACCCATCCGCTCGAAGATCTCCATGACGTTGGCAATCCAGAATGACTGCGGGAACTGGCGCCAGATCGGGATGTGGTCGCTCACGCTGATGACTCCCTGTCTTGGACTTCCGCCGAGCGGTTGTCCACAGTACGGAGAGATCTCCCCCGCTGTCAAACCTTTTGAGCCTTCGCGGTGTAACCTCAGGCGTGTGGTCGACGTAAAATTCAAGCGCGAGGAGTGACGAGGGCCAAGACATCCGATGGTGACCTTCATTTCCCTCTTTCTGTGGTTGATGACCGATGTTCACCAGGTGGAGGTATCGGTGGATCCCTCGGTGGCGTCGGTGGAGATCGTCCTCGACGGCCGCAGCATCGGCGTCGCCACCGCCCCGCGTTGGAGCGTCCGCTGTGATTTCGGAGAGAAGCCGCGTCCCCACGAGCTCGTCGCCGTGGCCTATGGTGAAGACGGCGTCGAGCTCGGGCGCGCTCGGCAACTGGTCAACCTGCCACGGCCCGACGCCGAGGTGGAGATCGTGCTCGAGGGTGCCAACCCGGAGGCGCCAGAGCAGCTGCGCGTCATCACCGAGAGCTCCGAGCGGCTCGATCCGCTGGCGGTTTTCGTGAACTTCGACGGGCGGGCCCTCCTATCCAGCGGAGACGGCCGATTCCCGCTGCCCGTGCACGATCGCGGGCAGGTGCACATCATCAGTGCCGAGGCACACTTTCCGGGTGGGCTCACCGCCCGCAGCGATGTCACCTTTGGGGGCGCCTATGGAAGCCGGGTGGCGACGGAGCTGACCGCGGTACCCGTCATCTTGGACCGGCGGGATCGTCTGGATGCCGATCAGCTCCAGGGGATGTTCCGCGTTCGCGGCGAGCCCGTTCAAGTGGCGGCGGTGGAACAACCGGGCGCACGCGTGTACCTGGTGCGCGACCACGGCGCGTGGCCCTCCATTAGCCGAACCGGATACTCCATCGACCGCCGTTTCAATCGAAGCCGCAGGGAGATCATACGCCGGAACAAGGCGGTGCAGATGGCATCGGACGCGGCGCAGCTCGCGCCCGAAGAGGACCGTTACTACCTGGTGGTTCCGAACCCCATTCGATCGCGTGGGGTTGCCCTGTTCCCCATCGTCGGCCCGTTCGAAATCAAACGCTGGTGGTTGTCCTGGTTGGCCACCCACATCTTGAGCCCGGAGGCGGCGCTGCCCGGGCAGCGCATGGGTGAGGCGGTGGCGGTGGCGGGGGTGCGGGCGGCGGCGGGCGGCACCCCGCGGGCGGTCGTGCTGGTGTTGTCGAGGAACCCCGTCGACGATTCTCACTATCAACCGCCGGCGGTGCGGGAGTACCTGCGCGCCCTCCGTGTTCCCCTGGTGGTGTGGTCGATCGCGGGTGATGGTGCGGCTGGCGAGTGGGGAGAGGCCGCAGAAATCTCTGATCAGGGCTCGCTCGGCAAGGCCTCGAAGCGCCTGCTCAAGGAGCTCCGACGGCAGTGGATCGTGTGGGTCGAGGGTCGTCATCTGCCGAGCGACATCGAGCTTGACCCAGAGGTCGAGGGCATCCGCCTGGCCGGTTGAGATTTCGGATTTCGGATTTCGGATTTCGGATTTTCCATCCACCCTCCCTGTCAGTCCAAGGATTTGTGGGTGGGCGGCCGGCTGCCGAAATCCGGAAAATAATCGCGCGAACGAGGTCGGATCTTCCGGTGTTTTTGACGGTGATTCGTCATTCCGCTTGACAGCGACGGCGAGGAAGATCAAATATGAATGAGGATTCATTCATCCGGAGGTATCATGCCGGAAAGCGAAAAATCGCGTGAGCTGACGAACCGCGAACAAAAACGGCAACGGATTCTCAGGGCGGCGATCGACGTCTTCGCGTCCAAGGGATATTTTGCAGCGCGAATGACGGACATCGCGGAGGCGGCGCGGGTCGCCGACGGCACGCTGTATCTCTACTTCGAAGGTAAGGAGCACCTCCTGATGTCGATCTTCGACAGCGTTCTCGGGCGTTTCATCGAACGCCTGGACGGGGAGATCGCGAAGATCGACGACCCGATCCAGAAGCTCAGCATCATGGTCCGACTGCACCTGGAAACCCTCGGCCGCGACCACGCCCTGGCCCATGTTCTGCAGATCGAGACCCGCCATTCGCGACGATTCATGAGCCTTTTTACCCGTGGTAAACTCGGCGAGTATTTGAATCGGGTGCGCGACATCATCATCGAGGGACAGGAGTCAGGTGTGTTCCGTGGAGACATCAGCCCGGGATTGGCAACCAACCTGGTCTTCGGCGCGGTCGATGAGATCGTGACGTCCTGGTTGCTGGCGGAGCGCCCGGGGGATCTGGTGCGCCATCATCGTCCCCTGGTCCGAATGCTCACCGATGGCATCGCACCCTGCAAGAATCACGGAGGAGAGCAGGCATGACCGAGAAAACCGTCCTCGATCTGTACCGGCACGAGTACGAGTCGCCGCGGGAGGAGCATTACTTCCACTACACGCTCGATGGTCACTCCACGTTGAGCACTGCCGAGTTCTTCGCCCGTACCGCGGGTCTCGCGGTCGGGTTGGAACGA
>JAIVTZ010000083.1:0-9002 GCA_049188105.1 Deltaproteobacteria bacterium
CTCCTCTTCCTTGAGCTTCGCTCCCATCTCGAGGACCGCGATCCGCACGCCGTCGGCGCACAAGGGGGCGAGCTCCTTGGCCGCCGCACCGCCGCCGGCGCCGGAACCGATGATGACGATGTCGTATTCACGCTCCTGCATGGAGACCTGCCCTGCCGTCGCGCTCCGGCGCATAACCGACCACCGCATTGGTTTCCGGCTGCCCGTAGTAGCCCATGAATATCAGCACCTTGAGACCCCAGAATCCCGCGCGGAGAAGTCCCACCGGGCAGCTCTCGAACCAGCGCAGCACGGCGTCCTGCCGATCCGCACTCAGTTTTTCGAACGGCCCCCCGAAGCGCGCCAGCGGCGCCCACCGCAGGAGATTGAGGTAGATCCCGAACTGCCGCCGCACCGAAGGCGGCCGCTCGAGCAACGCTTCGTCGATGAGACCAATCAAACGGCCCATCCCCGCCGAATCGAGCTCCGCAGTTTCCGGCACGATGCGCGCCGCGAGTACCCGAAGAAACTCAGCCTTTTCCTGGGAGAGTGATTTCATGGAGTCATTCTACGCGATACCGAGAAAGGGGGGGAGGTTAGGGGTGAGGAGTGAGGACCTAACCTCCTAACCTCCTTACCCCCTAACCCTGACGCATCTATCCGAACAGGCGGCCATTGACCGACTTGGCGTGGTCCCAGCGATCAATCAGGTAGAACTTCTCGGCCTCGAAGACCCTCGATGTGTGATCCAAATACTCCTCCGCTTCCCGGGCGTCGAAATCCCTTGTCTTGTTGACGAAGGAGAGGACACGCGAGTGGTAGAAGGGGATCAGCGCCTCCATGAGCGTGTCGCGATCGGCCTCTTCGGCGTTTCGGTAGGCGACGGCGAAGTTGAAGATGATGCGCGCCCACAGCTCGGATGAGAAGGTGAAACTCCCCTCTCTCTCGATCGCAGCCATTTCCTCGATGCCGCGGAAGTCGGCAAGCGGTATCACCCGGCGCCAGAGGTCGCCGTGAGTCTCCCAACCGTTTCTGAAGCTCGCGAAGAGCTTGTCGGTGCTCACATCGACGGCCGGCGCGGCCTGTTCCATGCCCTGGCCGAAACCGAAGATGCTGCTCGGGCGGCTCGGCCCCACGTACTTCCACAGATACTCGAAGTCGATCATCAGATCGAAGAGGGTCGCGACCACCTGCTTGAACATCGGCGCCAGATCCCCGGCCGGATCTTTGGGACGGTGGATTTTCGGCGTCCCCAAAAAAGCCTGGCAGACGTTGAACTGACGCGCCACCGCGATCGTGGTCATCCAGATGTCGATGCCGAAGTTGCCGGTCTTGTCGGTCCAGAGCTTTTCAGCCAGAAACGCGCGCGCGGCCCGTCCGGAAAAACCGAAGTCACCGCCGATGGGCTGGCGCACCCGCAGACCGCCGAGGGTCCGGATCATCGGGTAGGCGATGTGGTTGGTGATGGTGCCGTCGTACTTGTGGCGCAGGTAGATGGGGCTGACATAATCGAAGCGACCCATCAACGGCTCCACGAGGTACTGAATCCACTGCGGCGTGATGCTCTTCAGGTCCGCATCCACCACCGCCACCGCCTGCGTGTTGAGCTCCACCGCCGCCTTGAAGAGGTTGCGGAGGTTGTTGCCCTTGCCCTTGACGCCCTCGGGGGTCGAGATGTAGATCTTGGGCACCTTGGTCGGGGTGCCCATAAATGCGTCGCGGGTGCCGTCTTTCGAGTTGTTGTCGACGTTGATGATGACGGACTTCGCCTGCGGGAAGTACTCCTCGAGGCCGCGGCTCGCGGTGTCGGTCGGCACCGAGATGCAGTCGGCTTCGTTGTACGAGGGAATGCCGACAATAATGTCCGCCGATCTCACGTTGCTTGGGTTCTCGACGATCTGTTTCATGGGCTCTCCCCAGTGGTCTTACGAATAATTACCAATCGCGGGTATCATTGCTGCGCATTGTAACGGCGGTGTCCCGGAAATGCCATAATCCTTTTTTACGTTACGCCTGAGATGAGTGGTTCTGCCGGATGAGATGTGCCAAGCTCTTGATGCTCTGGTGCTTGCGAAAAGAGGACGCATACCCACTGGTATGTGGAGCGATTTCCATTTGACCAGAGCGCAAGCTTTGGTGCTGATCGCCGGTGAGAAACGCTCATCTCAGGTCAAGAAAAGACGACGCGGTTCGCAGCGGGATGGCGACCATGAAAAAGACCGTAGAAGAAAGGTCCTGAGGTATGCGGGATAAACAACCACCCGAGAACCTTGCCCTGGCCGCCAGCTCCGACTACGTGGAGGAGCAATACCGGCAATGGCAGCGAGATCCCGCATCTCTGAGCGACGAGTGGCGGCTCTTCTTCACCGGCTTCGACCTCGCCTACAGCCCCACCGGCGAGGTCGCGTCCGAACGCGCCGCCGACCAGTCGAAGGTCGCCAGCCTCATCTTCGCCTACCGCAACCTGGGCCACCTGATCGCCGACCTCGACCCGCTCGGCGACAACCTCGAGACCCACCCCCTGCTCGAGCTGGAGACCTTCGGCCTCGGCGAGGAGAATCTGGACCAGGTCTTCGACACCGGCCACCTCGGCGGCCCCGGCCGGATGAGCCTCCGCGAGATCATCTCGGTCCTCAGCGACACCTACAGCCGCACCATCGGCGTCGAGTACCTGCACATCCAGGACATGGCCGTGCGGCGGTGGCTGCAGAGCGAGATGGAGCCGATCCGCAACCGGCCCGAGATCAGCCGCGACAAGAAACACCGCATCCTCGCCCAGCTCATCGACGCCGAGCTCTTCGAGAGCTTCACCCATGGCCGCTACCAGGGTCAGAAACGGTTCTCGCTCGAGGGCGCCGAATCGCTGATCCCCGCCCTCCACCAGTTCATGGAGACCGCCGCCGAGACCGGGGCCGAGGAGGTCGTGATGGGCATGGCCCACCGCGGCCGCCTCAACGTTCTCGCCAACATCTTCCAAAAGCCCTACTCGATGATCTTCCACGAGTTCGAGGACAATGTCCGTCCCGACCCCTACGGCGGCGACGGCGACGTCAAATACCACCGCGGCTTCAGCTCGGATTACGTGGCCACCACGGGCGCTCAACTCCACATCAGCCTGACCGCCAACCCCAGCCATCTGGAGGCCGTCGACCCGGTGGTCGAGGGCCGCACTCGAGCCAAACAGCGCCGCCATGACGACACCGCAACGAGGACCAAGGTGTTGCCGTTACTGATCCACGGCGACGCCGCCTTCGCCGGTCAGGGTCTGGTCACCGAAACCCTCAACCTCTCTCAGCTCAAGGGCTACGCCACCGGCGGCACCGTCCACATCGTGGTCAACAACCAGATCGGTTTCACCACCCTCCCCGGCGAGGCCCGCTCGACCCGCTATCCGACCGACATCGCGAAGATGGTCGAGGCGCCGATTCTCCACGTCAACGGTGATGACCCCGAGGCCGTGGTGCACATGGTGGATCTCGCTCTCAGGTTCCGCCAGGAGTTCGGGCGCGATGTGGTGGTCGACATGGTCTGTTACCGCAAGCACGGCCACAACGAGGGCGACGAGCCCGCCTTCACCCAGCCGCTGATGTATCAGAAGATCCACAACCGGCCGTCAACCCGCGCCATCTACCAGCTCGAGCTGGAGGGCGCCCACGACATCACGTTGGAGGAGAGCGAAGACCTCACCAACTCCCTCCAGGGCAGGCTCCTCGACGCCTTCAAGGGCGTCAAGGAGACGTGCATTCTCGAGGAGAAGGACGGCCACGCATTTGCCGGCATCTGGGCCGAGTTCGACCACGAATACTGCTTCGACTGCACCAACACCGGGGCGCCCTATGAGGAGTTGCTCGAGGTTGCCACTGCATTGACCACCGTCCCCGACGGTTTCGAGCTCAACCGCAAGGTCGGGCGGCGGCTCCCTGCACAGCTGCAGGCCGTCGAGGAGAAAGGCATGGTCGACTGGGCGCTTGGCGAGCTGCTGGCCTTCGGCACCCTGCTCGTCGAAGGAACCCCGGTCCGCCTCAGCGGTCAGGACAGCATGCGCGGCACCTTCTCCCACCGCCACGCAGCCTGGTTCGACACCAAGAGCCAGGAGATCTTCATCCCCCTCAACAACATCGAGCCCGGCCAGGCGCGATTCTGTGTCTACAACAGCATGCTCTCCGAGGCTGCTGTGCTTGGATTCGACTACGGCTACTCGCTTGTCGAGCCCAACATGCTGGTCATCTGGGAGGCACAGTTCGGTGACTTCGCCAACGGCGCTCAGGTCATCATCGACCAGTTCATCGCGGCCGCGTACGACAAATGGCACCGGGTGAGCGGTCTGGTCATGCTCCTTCCCCACGGCTACGAGGGCCAGGGGCCGGAGCACTCCAGCGCCTACCTCGAACGCTATCTGATGGCCTCTGCCGAGGACAACATGCAGGTCTGCAACCTGACGACGCCGGCCCAGCTCTTTCACGCACTCAGGCGACAGATCAAGGCGAACTTCCGGCGGCCGCTGATCATCATGGCGCCCAAGAGCCTGCTCCGCCACAAGCGGGCGGTGTCGCCGGTTGCGGACCTCGTGACCGGGAGCTTTCAGGAGATCCTCGACGACCCGCTGGTTCCCGACAACCCGCGCCGCCTCGTCCTGTGCAGCGGCAAGGTCTTTTACGACCTCCTCGCCGGCCGTGAGGAGCTGGGCATCGAGGACGTGGCCATCGTCCGGGTGGAGCAGTTCTACCCTTTCAACACCGAGCTCTTCGAGCGCGTCGTGGCGCCGTACCGCAGCGCCGCCGACATCGTGTGGGCGCAGGAGGAGACCCGTAACCGGGGCGGCTGGACCTTTATGATGCCGAGACTGTTGGAGTTCTTTCCGAATCAACCCGTACACTATGTCGGGCGCGAGCCGAGCGCCAGCCCGGCGACCGGCTCGACGGCGATCCACAAGGAGCAGCAAGCCGAGCTGGTTCGCGAGGCCCTCGCGGACTGACGGCAACGACAAAGCAAGGAGCACGCCACGATGGCATTCGAAGTCAAAATACCCGAGGTCGGCGAGTCCATCACCGAGGGCTTTCTCGCCGAGTGGTCGCAGCCCGAAGGGGCCGTGGTCGCGGTCGAGGACCCGCTGCTGGTGCTGGAGACCGACAAGATCACGATGAACGTCAACGCCGAACAGGCCGGCCGATTGCACATCCTGGTCGCCGAGGGCGAAACCGTGCAGGTGGGCCAGGTGGTGGCCACCATCGATACCGGAGTGACCGCCCCGGTCGGCGCGGACGAGAGACCGGCGGCGACGACGCCCTCGCCCGCACCGGAGCCGACGGTACCTGAACCGATTGCGCCTGAACCGGCCGCCCCCGACGTCGCGGGGCTCTCCCCCGCCGTGCGCCGGCTGGTTGTCGAGCACCGGCTCGACCCGGCCGCGATCGAGGGTACCGGCAAGGACGGACGGATCCTCAAGGGCGACGTCATCCGCCACCTCGAGACACGTGAGACCGGGGGAGCCGCCGATCCAGAGCCAGTTTCTGTCGAGGCAACGCCGATTCCCGCGCCCGCCGCCGAGCCGGCCCGGCCCCGGCCGCAGCCGGTGGCGCTGCCCGACCAGCGGCAGACCCGCGCACCGATGTCACGTCTGCGGCAGCGTCTCGCCGAGCGGCTGGTCGAGGTCCAGCAAACCGCCGCCATCCTCACCACCTTCAACGAGGCCGACATGATCCGGGTCATGGCGCTGCGTTCTGAGTACAAGGAGTCGTTCAAGAAGCGCTACGGCGTCGGGCTCGGTTTCATGTCCTTCTTTGTCAAGGCGACGGTCGAGGCGCTCAAGACGGTGCCCGCAGTCAACGCCTTCATCGAGGGCGACGAGATCGTCACCAACCACTACTACGACATCGGGATCGCGGTCAGCAGCGACAAGGGGCTGGTGGTGCCGGTGGTGCGCGACGCCGACCGCCTGTCGATGGCCGGGATCGAGGCCAGCATTGCCGATCTCGCCACCCGGGCGCAGGAGCGCCGCCTCGAGCTCTCGGACCTCTCGGGCGCGGTCTTTACGATCTCCAACGGCGGGGTCTTCGGGTCACTGCAATCGACGCCGATCCTCAACCCGCCGGGCAGCGCCATCCTCGGCATGCACACCATCAAAAAGCGTCCGGTCGTGGTCGATGACGAAATCGTGATCCGGCCGATGATGTACCTGGCCGTATCGTACGACCATCGGATCATCGACGGCAGCGAGGCCGTGACCTTTCTCAAGCGGATCGTCGAATGCATCGAGGATCCCGATCGTCTGTTGTTGGAGATTTGAATGGCGGATATTTTTGACCTCGTCATCATCGGCGCCGGGCCCGGCGGCTATGTCTGCGCCATCCGCGCCGCCCAGCTCGGCCTCAAGACCGCGCTCGTCGAGAAGCGCCACGCCCTCGGCGGCACCTGCCTCAACGTCGGCTGCATCCCATCCAAGGCACTGCTCGAGTCCTCGGATCTCTACGAGGCCGCCCGCGAGCAGGCGGCCGCGCACGGCATCGTCCTCGGCGACGTGGGTCTGAATCTCGAGGCCATGCTCAAGCGCAAGTCCGCGGTGGTCATGGAGCTGACCGATGGTGTCGCCATGCTGATGAAGAAGAACAAGGTGACGGTGCTCAACGGACGAGGCACGCTGAAGGCGCCGGGCAAGGTCGTGGTGGCCGGCGACGGCGGTGACACCGAGATCGAGGCCGAGAGCATCTGTCTCGCGATGGGATCGGAGGCCGTCGAGCTGCCCTTCCTCCCCTTCGACGGCGAGCGCGTGGTCTCGTCGACCGAGGCCCTCGATTTTTCGACGGTGCCGAAACGTCTGGTCGTGATCGGCGCCGGCGCCGTCGGGCTGGAGCTCGGGAGCGTCTGGCGGCGGCTCGGCGCCGAGGTGACGGTCATCGAGATGCTGCCCACCATCACCCCCTTCGCCGACCGCCAGATGTCCAAGGCCCTGCAACGGGCGTTGGCGGATCAGGGGATGGTTTTTCTCATGGAAACCCGGGTCATTGCCGGCAAGGTCCTCAAGAAGAGCGTCAAGCTGACGGTTGAAAACGCCAAGGGAGAGACCGAGGAGATCAGCTGCGACAAGGTCCTGGTGGCGGTCGGCCGCCGGCCGAACACCTCCGGCACCGGTCTCGAACAGCTCGGGGTTGCCCTCGACGAGCAAGGCCGGGTGGCCATCGACGACCATTTCCAAACCAGTGTGGAAGGTGTCTACGCGATCGGCGATCTGGTACGTGGTCCGATGCTCGCCCACAAGGCCGAGGAGGAAGGCATCGCGCTCGCCGAAGAGCTCGCAGGATTGCCTGGCCATGTCAACTACGAGGCCATTCCCAACGTGGTCTATACCGAGCCCGAGCTGGCCATGGTCGGCCGCACCGAAGCCGAGCTCAAGGAGGCCGGCCTGAAATTCAACACCGGCCGCTTCCAGTTCCGCGCCAATGGCCGTGCCAAGAGCCTCGGCCAGGAGACCGGGATGGTCAAGATTCTCGCCGACAAGGAAACCGACCGCATCCTCGGCGTCCACATGGTCGGACCGCGGGTCTCGGAGCTCATCGCCGAGGCGACGCTGGCGATGGAGTTTGGAGCCTCGGCGGAGGACCTCGCCCGTACATGCCACGCCCACCCCACGCTGTCCGAGGTTGTCCGCGAAGCGGCGCTGGCAGTGGACAAGAGGGCGTTGCATTCTTAGATTTCGAATTTCGAATTTCGAATTTCGAATTTTTGGACCCCCTCTGGAAACGGCCTGCGCTCGCCGGAGGTGCCTCCACCCTTCACAGCGGTTACCCCTGCGGAGTAATGTTGAAACGTTCGAACGTTTAACGTTCTAACGTTTTCGGTCGTTGCTCTTCCGGAACGAGGCGGCGGTAGGCCTTCCACAGGGCTTCCGCACGGGAGGGATCAAGACCCAGCAGCGGTGGCCGTGTCGCGTATTCACCAAGCCCGCAGCGGCGCAGGATGGCCTTCACCGACGGCCCGAGGCCATACGCCTCGAGCAGCGCCCGCACCTCGTCGAGTCGAGACTGATCGGCGTCACCACGCTGCACGGCGCCGACGAGGCCGGGGGCGACGCTGGCCGCGGCGGTGATGCTCCCACGCCCCCCGGCCGCCATGCAGGCGGTTATGAGACGGTCGGAGCCGACGATGTACGCCCGATCGTGGAAACGCCCGCACAGACGAGCCAGCTCGTCGAGATCATCGGAGCTGTCCTTGACGCCCGCCAATCGTTCGTGCCCTTCGAGTCGGTCGAGAATCTCCTCCGCGATCGGCACGCCGGTCACCTGCGGGATATGGTAGAGCAGCACCGGCACCGACGAGGCGTCGAGGACCTCACGGAAAAAGGCGGCCAAACCGTCAGCCGACGCCGCCCGGAAATAAAACGGCGGCGGGCAGAGGATGGCGCCGTAGCCGCAGTCCGCTGCGACGCCCAGCATCGTCATCACCTCGGGCAGTGCGCACGATCCTACACCCAGAATCAAACTCAACCCGGAGCCGGCCGCGGCGGCGGCCTCCGCGACAACGATACGCTCGGCGAGCGAAAATGACGGGAACTCGCCGTTGGTGCCCAGCACCAGAACGCCGTCGAGCCCCTCGGAGGCGAGCCAGCTCAGATGCGCCTCTTGAGCCACCGGATCGAATCGCAGATGGTCGTCGAGCGGGGTCGGCGCCGGTGCTATGGCGCCCGCGGGGAGATTCACCCACACCTCCTGTCGCCGAGCTGGTCTCCGTGCGCGGCCCTGATGATGATGCGGCTTCGGTATAGCATGGAAATTCCCATCAGATGATCAACTGCTGGATCTTACAACGGACTCGCAATACTCCCAACGCTCTGCACCCGACAAACGTATACAATCAAGATCGCGGAGAAAATCCGTGATGGAGGGTCCCACGTTGATGTTTGGTCGCCGCATCCTGCTGGTTGTGATGCTTGTCCTTGCCGTCGCGCCGGCGATGGCCGGCGAGCTCGTGCTGCCGGTCTTCGCTCATAACCTCGAGGGACGCTCGAACAGTCGCTGGAGCTCGGAGAT
>JAIVTZ010000084.1:0-8990 GCA_049188105.1 Deltaproteobacteria bacterium
GACGGCCTCGAGAACCCCTACCCAACCCGGATCCATCTCGTCTTCATCCGTCAAAGGCGCAACCGAGACCGGCACGCACTGGGGCGACGGGATCAGTTTCATGATGGCTTCTGCGTGGTCGAGACGACGCATTCCCTCCATCACGAGACCGGTGACGTGAATGGACATGGGCACCAGACCCTGGTGGGGAAGCTCGCCGTCGAGGAACTCGAAGGTGCCTTCCTTCCAGGCAAAGAGCTCGAAAATATTCTCTTCCGTCTTGAGCTTGAGCATCTGATCGAGAATCTCCTGTTCGACCGCACCCCCGTCGATCAGAATCTCCCCGAGGAGCCCTCCTTGTTCCTCCTGCACAGCAATCGCCTGCGCCAGTATCTCCTCGGTAATCACGCCCTTGCTGATGAGAAACTGGCCCAGGTAACCCATGGGATCGGAGCTCGACGAGGATACGATCTCGCCGTCTTGAAAGAAAACCTTCGTCTCTTCTATCCCGTTGGAAATGCTCAACGTGCCGGTCTGTTGACCGCCGGCGAGCCATTGGAGAATCTCCGCGAGGCTCATGGTTTGGAGGGTCCCGTTAATCGACATTACTCTCCTTCAGCCTATCAAAGATGCGAATCGCAACCATCACCAGCCTCACTCGGCCTCGGGGATGTCGACGTGAAATGTCGTGCCGGCCCCAACCTCCGTGTCGAAACTGATCGCCCCGCCGAGCTCCTCAATGATAGCCTTGGAGATGCTCATCCCGAGCCCGGTTCCACTCCGATGCCGCCAATCGGCTTCGTCGGCCCTCGCGAAGGGTTCAAAGACCATGTCGCGGAACTCCTCCGCAATCCCCGGCCCACGATCCGCCACGGCCACTCTCAGGCAGCCGTTGTGTCGGCTCACCCTCACCTTCACGACATCACCGGCCGCAGAGAATCGCACAGCATTGGAGAGAACGTTGGTCAGGACCTGGATCAGACGATCCGGGTCGACCCGGACCCGGGCTCCGGGCAAAGTTTCACCGAGCTCGAATCGAACCTCATGCTGGTCGCCGTAGGAGGACGTCGCCTCGATCGCCTGATCGACGAGCGGCATCAATTCCATCTCCTGGAGGTGAAACGTCATGTGCCCGGAATCCAATTTACGCGAAGCAAGGATGTCGTTGACGAGGCGTTCCATCCGCTTGCTGTTGCGCAGGGCGTTCGCGACGAGCTCGCGTCCCCGCTCGCCGAGATCCCCTGAAACACCGCCGTCGAGGAGCCCGATCGCCCCAAGAACCGCTGTCAGCGGCGACCTCACCTCGTGGTGGATCATGGTGATGAACTCTTCCTTCTGGCGTTCGATCCGCAGTCGTTCACTGATGTCCGCGGCCACGATCACGTACCGCCCGGACTTCCCCGGAGATTCATCCATCGCCGCGATCGAGACCAACACCGGGATCTCCTCGCCAGTGCTCGCCAGAAGCTCGGTTTCCAAGCCGTGAACCGAGCCTTCCGGACTCACCGCGTGGAAGAGAGAGGCGTAACCCTCGGGCGCCCGAAACAACTCGCCACAGTGGCTGCCGACCAACTCTTCCTCCGAGGCGCCCGCGAGCCGACATGCCGCACTGTTCACCCGGGCGATAGTGCCGTCCCGACGTGTCACGACCAGGCACTCTCCCATAGTCTCGAGCACTCGATCCAGGTAGTCACGCGAGACGGTGGTCGCTCGAAGCCGTCGCGTCATTTCGTTGAACGCCGCAGCCAGCTCCCCCACCTCGTCTGCCGTACGAACCTGCAGGTGGGGGGCCTGCTTGCCTTCGGAAATGGCTCGCGTGGCCTCGGTCACCTCCCTCAGGGGGCGGGTCACGGCCTCGGTGAGCAACGCCGCCGCGAGCACGCCGAGGATTGCGAACACGGCGCCGACCAGAGCGGTCTTCCGCCCCAGCACGGCCTGGTCCTCCGCGAGACCGGCCCGCGAGTAGCGCAGACGCACCCCTCCGAGGAGCTGGCCTCCGAGGTGTACCGGTTTGGTGACCGATATGACGTCACCCGAAAACTCCACCAGCAACGCATCCGACACCGCCACATGTTGCAGCGCCGCCTCGTCGATCAGCAGGTGACGCGAAGGGTTCTCGACCGTGCCGTCGGTGAGCACCCGCCCATCCTCGTCGAAGACCACGGCGTCAAGCACGTTCTCCTGCCCCAGCGTTTCGTTGATCAGCTGCCGGAGCTGCCGGACGTCCAGCAGGGCCAGAGAGTCGGTGACATGGGTTGCGACGACGATTGTCAGAAGCTTTCCCCGCTCGTCCAACTCGTGGCGAAGGCGGTCGTTCTGAACCCGCACCGCGAGGGCCGTCAGCACCACCCCGAAGGCGATCACAATCGCCGACACGAAGGCGATGAAACGGCCCCTCAGACCGATACGCACCCGGGCGTCCCTCCGGTCGGGGCGTTCACTGGCCCAGATCCTCTTCGACGTACTGCATGAGACCCATGATGCCCGCGAGCTGCTGCTCCGGGCCGCCCAGAGGTAGGTCAAACTTCGCTGTCTCCTCGAATGCCTTCAACACCGCCTGGCCCTCTTCATCTTTGTCCATACCCAGCAGAACCTTTCGCAGGGCATCCGTTATCTGAGGATCGAGGCTCTGGCGAACACAGACGAGATTCCGGGGCACCGCATCGGTCGTGAGGATGATCTTGAGCTCGGAGATCCGGCTGCCCGCGAGCCCCGCGTAATAATCCTCATTGACCGCTCCCGCATCGACCTTTCCTTTGAGCACCCAAAACAGGGTGTTCTCGGCATCGTTGGAGAACACGTAACCCAACCTCTCCGGAGGAATCGAGGCCGCCGCGTCCTCGTAGTTGACCAATCTCAATCCGGTCGAGGCAAGCGCCGCCTTCGGCATCAGGAATCCGGATGTGGAAAAGGGCTCGCCGAACGCGATCATCTTCCCGGCCAGATCCGCAGCCGATTCCACCCCGCTGTCGGCACGGGCGAAGACGACGCTGCGATAGGAATCCGAGCCGCGCTTCCACCGCCGCAGGAGCAGGTTAGTGTCGGCGCGTTTCGACACGAACCCCACCGGGAAGGGGCTGTCGATGTATACGTCGACCCGTCCCGTTTTGAGCTCTTCGACCATCTGGCTGATGGAATCCACCACGACGACCCGTCCTCTGCCGATACCTGCGTCTCCCAGTCGCGAGACCACGTGGTTGACGAACGGACGGAAAACCTCATGCTCGCGGGCGGGATTTAGGGAAACCGAGCCGAAGGTGATGACGCCGGATAGCGCCGGGGTTGCTGTGTCGCTGGGCTCGGCCCGCTCATCCGGGCGGTCTCCACACGCGATCGCCGCGATCAGCGAAGAGCCAATCAGCGCCGCGACCAATCGCCCCGATCGGGTCACCATTCAGCCGTTCTCGCCGGCAAGAACCACCCGGTCGCGTCCGGATCTCTTGGCGCCGTACAACGCGTTATCAGCAGCCGCAATGAGCTCGTGGCAGGACATGGCAGCAGGAAACTCCGCTACCCCGCAGCTGATCGTCACCGAGAATAACCCGCGGCCGGTGTCGTGCTCGATGGCGGCGAAATTCTGACGAATATCCTCCATTTTTTCTACTGCCGCCGAGCCACCGGTGTCCGGAAGCAACACCACGTACTCGTCGCCGCCAAACCTCCCGAGCACATCGCTCATTCGAAGCCGCTGGCGCAGCAGGTAGGCGAGAGCTTTCAGCACCTGATCTCCAACCAGGTGGCCGTTGGTGTCGTTGACGTGCTTGAATCCGTCGATGTCCAACATCGCCACTGCGAGCTTTGATTTCTGCCGCTCCGCCCGCCGCACGGCAACCTCGATCTGTTCGATGATTCGGCCGTGCGTGTAAAGACCCGTGAGGCCATCCCGCTCCATGAAGAGGCGCAAGGTTCGGCCTCGCTGCGCACGAGCCGCGATGGCGAGGACGAGTTGATCCGGCGGCACCGGTTTGGTGAAGAAATCATCCCCCCCCTCCCCGAGAGCGGCGATCTGCTTCATGCGATCGGTTTCACGCGACAGAAAAACGATCGGCACACCGACAAACGCCTCCTCCTGTCGGATCACCATCGCCAGCTCCACGCCGCTGCAGCCCGGCATGTAGACGTCCATCAGGATCACATCCGGCCGGAACTCGACGAGCTGCGAGGTCACGTCCAGGGGGTTGGTCACGGTGACGGTCTCGAGACCGGCCGCCTCGAGATTCGCGGAATGGAACGCGGCTGTATCAGGTTCGTCATCGACGATGAGGATCCTGTAAGGCTCTGGTTCCGAGCGGGTGAGCCGGTCGAGGGTCGAGAGAACTTCGCCGTAGTTGACGGGTTTGACGAAGTAGCCGCTGCAGCCCGCGCGCACCGCGTCGAGCCGGGCCTCGATATCAGAACGATTGGAAACGAAGACCAGCGGCACATCACCCAGGGCCCTGCGAATCTTGTTCGCCATCGCAACCCCGTCGAGCTCGCCGGAACGCGAGGACGTGTCCAGGATCACCGCGGCCGGGGTCCGACTGGCCGCATCTGCTACGACCTCGTCCGCCCCAGCGTACATCTGGAGCTCGAAACCAAAATACTCGAGCTGGAGGGCCAACTCGTCCGCAAACGGCTCACTACGCTCGACCACCACGATGAGGTTCCGCGGTTCGAAGATCGGAGGGGCCGCAAGCGCTCCGATCGTGATCGCACTGATCGAGGTCTCATTCTGAGCATCATCGGTGGCTGCCTCACGAATCTTTTCGAACCACTCCATCACCTCGAGATTCTGTTTCTCGGTCGGAGGTTTGTTTCCCCCGAGAAGAGCGACGAGCCGATGCTCGAGGCGGCGGGCGGTCTTCGCCACCCCGTCGGATCCAAGGCTGCCCGCGGTGCCGATGAGGCCGTGAACCGACCTGTGAAGCGCACGCGCAGCCTCCTGGCTCCATTTGCCGCCCTGCAGGGCTTGCCATTCCTCGACCTGGGCCTGAAGTCGAGCCGGCAGCTTTTCGATGAAGTTTGCGCGCAGCCGCTTCAACTCCTTTTCGAGCTGTTCCGGCGAAACGCGCCTCTTCCGGTCATCAGTCATCGACCGAATCCCAGATCCCGTCAACGCGATCGGCAAGCGTCATCGGGTCGAACGGTTTGAGGATGACATCCGCCGCCCCGGAGTCCCGGAGAGCCTTCAACTCGATGCCGTTGGCCACTCCGGTGAGGAAAATCACCGGGATTCCGGAATAATCAGGAAGCTGTCGTACCCGTGAGAGCACCTCCGGACCCGCCATGTCCGGCATCAAAACGTCCATGATGATCAGGTCAGGACGAAATTCCGGCAACAGCTGCAGCAGCTCGGCGCCCGAGCTGCACACTTCAACCTCGAATCCCCCCACCGTTTCGAGCGCAATCTTCGAGACCTCGAGGATGTCCGGCTCGTCGTCGGCAAGCAGTATTCGTTGCAATGAAATGGCTCCCACGAACTCAATCCCCCCTCGCAATTTTACATCGAATCGGGTCCTACTGGACCTGCGGATCGACCCGTGTCCACTCCTCCGTGCGGCCGATCAATGAAAAGCCCATGTATCCGCGCACCTTGAGCACGTCATCGCCCTCCAGGCGCAATTTGCACTTGTAGGTCTTGCCTTTGTTGGCGTCGTAGATCGTTCCCTTGTGCCAGAGGCCTTTGCCGTCGTACCGAAAACCGCTCATCAATGTCATTCCGTTGATCGGCCGCGACCGCAGGGTCTCGTCGGGGTTCTCGGTGTCGACCTTGGCCTCCCCGGCTGTACCGTGGGGATCACCCGCCAGGTATACCGGTTCCGAGAGCCAGACGATTTTCCCGTAGTAGCGGTCTCCCTCCTTGTAGATCTCGACGTGCGCCTGGCCGCCGTCGTCCTCGGGATCCGTGGCCCATACCCCCAAGATCGCGTCTCCATCAGCGCTCGCAGCCGAAACCGCCACCAGCAATACCAGGAACACCACCAAAATTGCGACATGTCTCATAGGATGCCTCCGTCCTTCAAAAACCAATCCGTCAAATCATAACCCGGACCGCCCGTAGTACATTGGATACATGGTATCGATCTCTGCCGGCATGAAGACGCCTCTCGCCCGGTGCTGCCTGGGTGCAGCGTTTATTGCGAGCGCTGGATGCGGGGGGCCTCCGCCGGCTCCTGAACGTCCGACGGCATCCAGGGTGGCGGTGTCCGACCGGAGCATCGGCATCCCGAACGGTCCCGTGGTCCTCCTGAAAACCGGCACCCAACTGATCGCCGTACGGGTCACCGCGGCCTCGCGCCTCGGCAACGCCATCGAGTACGAATGGGACGTCGCTCCCCTCGGAGGGATCGGCTTTGTCGCCGAAACCCACGGCACCGCGTCCGCGATCGAATCGAGTGGTTTTGGTACGGTCATCGCCGGCCCCGTTCGCTTCAAGTGGTCTCGGGGATCAGAGAATTTCGGTTGGTTCTACTGGCCGCCAGACCCTGATGTCGCCGTGTGCTCGCGAACCTGGCGGAATCTCGACGAGATCGACCTCCAGGACCCGGACATCTTCTGGTACAAGCAGGAGATGTTTGAACGTTGAACGTTCAAACACCCGTCAGTTTTGAGTTCTTAGTTTTGAGTTTTTAGTTTCCACCCATCCTCCCGCCAGCCAGGGGGCGGTCGGTGGTAACTCAAAACTCATAACTCAACACTCCTGTGGGTGTCTGGACGGAAAATCCGAAATCCGAAATCCGAAATCCGAAATTCCGAATTCATCCCTGCTATCCTTCCTCGCCATGATTGCGATATCCGACCTCGGCAAGTCCTACGGCATCCAGACGCTGTTCGACGAGGTGAACCTCCAGCTCAAGTCCGGCTGCCGTTACGGGCTGGTGGGCGCCAACGGCTCCGGCAAGTCGACCCTCCTGCGAATCATCAACGGCGAGGAAGAGCCGAGTGCCGGCGCGGTGTCGATGCCGAAACGCCTCCGACTCGGAGTGCTCGAGCAGGACCACTTCCTGTACGAGGGCACTCCGATTCTCGACGTGACCATGATGGGCCACCATGAGCTGTGGAACGCCCTGGCCGAAAAAGACCGTATCCTCGAGGCTTCAACCGAGCATTTTGACGGCGAGCGCTACGCCGAGGTCGAAGATTTGATCGTCAGCCTCGACGGCTATAGCTTCGAGGCCCGATCGGGCGAGATACTCGAGGGGCTTGGCATCCCGACTGATCTCCACCGCCAGCCGCTGTCGACACTCTCCGGCGGTTTCAAGCTGCGCGTTCTCCTCGCCCAGGTGCTCGCCGCCGATCCCGGCGCCTTGCTCCTCGACGAGCCGACGAACCACCTCGACATCCTTTCGATTCGCTGGTTGGAGAAATTTCTCGCGAGCTTCCGTGGATGCGCGGTGGTTATTTCCCACGATCACCGATTCCTCGACAACGTCTGCACCCACATTCTCGATATCGATTACGAAACGGTCACGCTCTACACCGGTAACTACAAGGCCTTTACCGCCGCCAAGGTCGCAGCACGCGAGCGCAAAGAGGGCGAGATCGCCCGCCAGGAAAAGAAGATCGCCGCTCACAAGGCGTTCGCCGACCGTTTCCGCGCCAAGGCCACCAAGGCCCGACAGGCCCAGAGCAAGCTCAAGCAGATGGACCGCATCGTCATTGAATCCCTCCCGCGGTCCTCTCGCCGGTACCCGGTATTTCGTTTCAACCAGGCTCGGCCGAGCGGCAAGGAGGCGCTGAGGGTCGAGGGAGTGTGCAAGGCCTTCGGAGACAATCGCGTGCTCGTCGATGTCGACCTCAACGTACGCCGCGGCGACCGCCTCGCCATCATCGGCCCAAATGGCATCGGAAAGTCGACTCTGCTCAAGATCGCGATCGGAGATCTTCCGGCGGACGACGGGGAGGTCCAGTGGGGGCACGAGGTGCGCATCGGGTACTTCGCCCAGGACCACCGCCAGGGCTTCGAAGGCCGTGAGGCAACCGTCGAGAGTTGGCTCGCCGCGGCGTGCATCGGTGAGACCGTCGGTGCGATTCGCAGCCGTCTCGGCAAGGTGCTGTTCTCCGGCGACGAGGTGGAGAAAAAGCTCTCCAGTCTGTCGGGAGGTGAGGCGGCACGGCTGGTGTTTGCCGGCCTCGTGGTCGATCAGCCGAACGTACTGGTGCTCGACGAACCGACCAACCACCTCGACCTCGAGGCCATCGAGGCCCTCGTCGCCGGCCTCGAGGCTTATGACGGAACCCTCATCTTCGTATCCCACGATCGCTGGTTCGTTTCCCGGCTGGCGTCCAGGGTGTTCGAGATTACCGACCGGGGCATCAACGACTACCCGGGGACCTACGACGAGTACCTGGAAAGCTGCGGCGACGATCACCTCGATGCAGACGCCGCGATACTTCGCGCGCGACGCGAGAAGCGAGCTCGAAAAGGCGCCGGCACGAAGAAGGCCGGCACCGGCACGGGCCGCAATGAGGCCAAGGGAAAGCGAGAGCTCGAGTTGCGGCGCGATGTCGTAACCGCCGCCGTCGAAAAGACCGAACAACGAATCGACGAGATCGACGGCGCCTTCTGTGAAGAGGGCTTTTTCGAGAACACTCCGGATTCGAAGGTTCAGGCCATGCAGCAGGAGCGCGCCAAGCTCCGCACCGAACTGGATCGGCTGATGGCGGAGTGGGAAGAGCTGGAAAGCCGGCTGGAAGATCGGTGAGTTTGAATTCTCAATTCTTAATTCTCAATTCTCAATTCCCCTGTGCCCCCCCCCAGTGATTTCGAATTTCGAATTTCGAATTTCGAATTTATCGGCGCGGGGAAAGGCGATCCGGATCTTGGGATGGGTTGCCCGCGGATTCGCCTGGTTGCTGGATGTGAGGGAGATTTCGAATTCCGAATTTCCTCCGTCCAATCGCGGGAAATCAGGCTCAAGCCACTTGGGATCCCCCGCGCGTGCAAATTCGAAATTCGAAATTCGAAATTCGAAATCACTGGGGTGGCCCTCATCAGGCAGTACGCCTCACGGCATGCATGGTGAAGCCGT